>CAYZDB010000028.1:0-9692 GCA_964476985.1 uncultured Acidobacteriota bacterium
AGGGAACGGCCCCGATGGAGACCGCGTCCGCCGTGCCAACCCCCGCTCCCGCCAAGCCGGAGCCGGCGCGCCCCGCCCCCCAGTCCGCCGCCGCCGCCTCCACCGAGCGTTCCGGCGCCGCCGCGCCGCCCGAGGCCACCCCGCCCCGTCCCGCGCCGGCCCCGCCGCCGTCCGCGGCGACCCCGGCAGCGACCAGCGCGCCACAGGCCGCGGCCGCGCCGGCCGCGGTGACCACCCGTCCAGAGCCCGTGCCCGTTCCCGAGCCGGAAGCCGAGTTCATCCCCGACGTCGCCCCCGACGGGACGATTCCCTCCGTCGAGCCGGTGCCGGACGCGGCGGAGGCCCGCTACACCGGCCCCGTGCTGATCCCATCGACGCGGGTGGCCCCGGCCTTCCCGACGGCGGCGCGGCAGATGAAGATGACCGGGCAGGTGAAGCTGCAGGTCAAGGTGCGCGCCGACGGCAGCGTGGGCTCGGTGACCGTGCTCTCCGAGCCGAAGCCCGCGGTCGGGTTCGGCAAGGCCGCCGAAGCGGCGGTGCGGCAGTGGCGCTACCGGCCGGCGACGCTCGGCAGCCGCGCGGTGGAGTCGGAGATCGCGGTGGTCGTCCACTTCGCGGGCGACTGAGCGACAGCGGGGCGGCGGTCGCGACTGCCGCCCCGCGAGGAACCTAGCGGCCGATCTCCCGCGCGAGGTCCTCGTAGTCGGGCCGGTCGGCTGCCGTCGCGTGGCGGAAGGCCCGGACCACGCGCCCGTCCCGGAGCAGGAACACCCCCGGCAGCTGCAGCGGGTCGCCCGCCACGCGGCCGAGGCCGTGTCCGCGCAACAGCCCGCCGATCCCGCGGAAAACGACCCCCGGCCCGGCCAGCTGCATCAGGCCGCCCCGCTCCAGGCCGAAGGCCCGGTAGAGGTCCTGGCCGGGGTCGGCCACCCGCGCGGCGTCGCCCAGCCCGTAGCGCTCGAACAGCGGCCGCGCCCGGTCCTCGGTCGTCATGTGGACGAAGGCGAGCCGTGTCCCGTCCGACTCGATCGCGGCGCGACGCGCGCCGAGCGCCGCCAGCGCCTCGCGGCAGAAGGTGCAGCCCAGGTGGCGCAGGAAGGTCACCAGCAGCGGGCCGCGCCGGGACAGGGAGAGCAGGTCGTCGCCGGCCTGGGTGCGCGCGGCGGCGAGGAGCTCGGGAAAGGACGACGGCATCGGGGCTCCGCATTCGGGGGAGCGGCATTGTAGGCGTCTCGCGGCCGGCGGCCCACGGCGCGGGGGCATGCCCGCACGCGGCGCGTGCCCGGCGCGTGAAACGGATGTGACACCCGGCGCCGCGCCGCGGCCGTTCCATCTGCCACGGACGCGTCGCAAGTCGCTGACCCTCAGCTCTCCCCGCGATCTGTCACAGGGCTGTCACCCGGGTGACGCAGGCCTGTCGCAGGGGCCCCGGACAATCGCGCTCCTGGAGGGCCGACCCCTCCGGCACGGCGCAAGGAGACCGACGATGAAAGCGATGTTCCGCGGGGCGTTGACTGCCCTCATGGCCCTGACGGTCACCGGACTGGCTCTGGCCCAGGCGGTGAAGGTGGACCCGAACCTGCCCGTCTACTCAAAGGGGTCCGGCGTGGCCGGCAACCTCAGCTCGGTCGGCTCGGACACGATGAACAACCTGATGACGCTCTGGGCCGAGGGGTTCGGCGGGATCTACCCCAACGTCAGGGTCCAGATCGAAGGCAAGGGCTCGTCCACGGCCCCGCCGGCGCTGATCGCGGGGACCGCCCAGTTCGGCCCGATGAGCCGCCCGATGAAGGCCTCGGAGATCGACGAGTTCGAGAAGAAGTTCGGCTACAAGCCGCTCGGGATCCGGGTCGCGATCGACGGCCTCGCCGTCTTCGTCAACAAGGACAACCCGCTCAACCAGCTCACGCTGCAGCAGGTCGACGCGATCTTCTCGAAGAACCGGTCGTGCGGCGCGTCCGCGGCGGTCCGGACCTGGGGCGAGCTCGGCCTGACCGGGACCTGGGCCGACAAGCCGGTCAGCCTCTACGGCCGCAACTCCGCCTCCGGGACCTACGGCTACTTCAAGGAGCACGCGCTCTGCAAGGGCGACTACAAGGACACGGTCAAGGAGCAGCCGGGCTCGGCGTCGGTCGTGCAGGGGATCGAGAAGGACCTGTACGGGATCGGCTACAGCGGGATCGGCTACAAGACCTCGGGCGTCAAGGCGCTGGCCCTGGCCGCGAAGCCGGGCGAGCCCTACGTCAACGACGAGTTCGAGAACGTGCTGGCGGGGAAGTACCCGCTCTCGCGCTTCCTGTACGTCTACGTCCACCGCAAGCCCGGCGAGCCGCTCGACCCGACCGTCAGGCAGTTCCTGACCTACGCGCTCTCTCGCGCCGGCCAGGAGGTCGTGGTCAAGGACGGCTACCTGCCGATGACGGCGAAGATGGTCGCCGAGGAACTGAAGAAGCTCGACTGACCCGCTCCGCTTCCCGATAGGACGAGTGATGGCCGCTGCCCCGGACATGCTCCCCGACCGGCCGCGCGCGGCGCCTCGCGCGCTGCGCACGGCCGGCCAGGCCTCCCGCGCGAGGCTGCTCGCCGACCGCTTCGGCACCTGGGTCGTCGTCGCGGGCGGGATGGCGGTGATCGCGAGCATCCTCGCGATCCTGGTCTTCATCCTGTTCGAGACGCTGCCGCTGCTGCGGGGCGCGCGCGTCCGGCCGTCGGCCGCGCCGCGCGTCGCCACGCTGCCGGCCGGAGCGATCGTCGCGGACGAGTACCGCAGCCTGGTCGCCCACCTCGGCCAGGACGGACGGCTGCGCGTCGTCCGGCTGGCCGACGGCGCGCTGGAGCTGGAGCAGCCGGTGGCGGCCGCGGGGCCCGACGGGACGCCGCCGCGCCTGACGGCGGTGCAGGTGGCTCCGGGGAGCGCGGCGTTCGTCGCCGGGACCGCGGACGGGCGCGTGCTGGTGGAGCCGGTCCGCTTCTCGGCCGCGTTCGTCGACGGCGCGCGCCGGACCGCGGTCGAGATCGCCGGAGGCGCGGAGTTCGCGGTCGACCCGGCGGGCGGCCCGGTGCCCGTGTTCGCCGGCGCCGCCGGGGCGGACGGCGGATCGATCGCCCTCGCCCCGGTCGCGGAGGGCCTGGCGATCGTGAGGCGCAGCGTCCAGGAGAACGAGATGACCGGCGAGCGGACCGAGAGCACCGAGCGCGTGCTCGCGCCGCTCCCCGCGCCGCTCACCGCGCTGGCGGTGGACGCCGACGGCCGCAACGCCTACGGAGGAACGGCCGACGGGCAGCTGCTCTGGTGGCGCCTGGGGGAGGGCGCCCCGGCCGCGCCGCAGGCCGTCGCGGCCGGCGGCAGCCCGGTCACGGCGCTCAGCCTGCTCACCGGGCACCGCTCGCTGGTGGTCGGCCAGCAGGATGGGTCGATCAGCGTCTGGTTCCCGGTGCGGCGCGAGGGGCAGGACTTCGTGCTCACGCGGATCCGCGACTTCCCGGCGCAGGGCGGCCCGATCGTCGCCATCACGCCCTCCCCGCGCGACAAGGGGTTCTTCGCCCTCGACGGCGCCGGCGGGCTGGGACTCCACTACTCGACCTCGCATCGCACCCTCTGGACCGGCCGGGCGCCCGTCGCCGGCGCGGGTGCCATCCACTACGCGCCGAAGGCCGACGCGCTGTTCGTGGCCGGGCCCGGGCAGCTGGCCGAACTGCTGGTCGACAACCCGCACCCCGAGGTCAGCTTCGAGGCGCTGTTCTCGAAGGTCTGGTACGAGGGCTACGAGGCGCCGCGCTTCACCTGGCAGTCGAGCAGCGGGACCGACGACTTCGAACCCAAGCTCTCGCTGACGCCGCTGCTGGCCGGCACGCTCAAGGGGACGCTCTACTCGCTGATCCTGGCGATCCCGCTCGCCGTCTTCGGCGCGATGTACACCTCGCAGTTCATGCACCACTCGCTCAAGCGCTTCGTCAAGCCGGCGGTCGAGATCATGGCCGCCCTGCCCTCCGTCGTGCTCGGCTTCATCGCCGGCCTCTGGCTGGCGCCACGGCTCGACCGGGCCTTTCCCGGCCTGCTGCTGCTGCTGGTCCTCCTGCCGCTGGGCGCGCTGCTGGCGGGCGCGGCCTGGCGCGCGCTCCCGGCGCGGGTCCGCGGGCACCTTCCCGCGGGGAGCGAGGTGCTGGCGTCGATGCTGTTCCTCGCCTACGGCGCCTGGCTGTCGTTCCAGCTCGGTCCGCTCGTCGAGCGCTGGGCCTTCGGAGGGCGGTTCCAGGGCTGGCTGCTCGAGACGACCGGCCTGGCCTACGACCAGCGCAACGCGGTCGTGGTCGGGCTGGCGATGGGCTTCGCGGTGATTCCGATCATCTTCTCGGTGGCCGAGGAGGCCTTCTCGAACGTGCCGCAGAACCTGGTCGCGGGGTCGCTTGCCCTGGGCGCCAGCCGCTGGCAGACGGTGCTGAAGGTCGTGCTCCCGACCGCCAGCGCGGGGATCTTCTCCGCGATCATGATCGGGTTCGGGCGCGCGGTCGGCGAGACGATGATCGTGCTGATGGCGACCGGCAACACGCCGATCATGGACTGGAGCCCGTTCAACGGCTTCCGCACGCTGTCGGCCAACATCGCGGTCGAGATCCCCGAGGCGCCGCAGGGGGGAACGCTCTACCGCACGCTGTTCCTGGCCGGGCTGCTGCTGTTCGCGCTGACCTTCGCGGTCAACACCGTGGCCGAGGTCGTGCGCCAGAACCTGCGGCGCCGCTTCGCCAACCTGTGAGGGCCGTGCGGTGAGGACGATCTCCGCCAGGAAGGACGTGCTGGGGGACCACCTGGTCGCACTCGCGGGCGGCGCGCTCGCGCTGTCGCTGCTGCTGGTGATCGGCCTGGTCGTGCTGCTGGCCGCCCACGGGCTCGCGACCTTCTGGCCCCGGCCGGTCGCGGAGCTGGAGCTGGCCGACGGCCGGCGGACGATGGGCGAGATCCACGTCCGCGAGACGGCGACGGTCCAGCGCGAGAAGACCGGCCCCGCCGAGACGATCGAGCGGCTGCAGCTCAAGGGCGGAAACCGCGACCTGACGGGCGCGGACTTCAGCTGGATCGACGACCGGGAGGTCCGCAGCGTGACCTACCCCGCCGACGCCGTGCTGCTCGAGCGCCGCGAGTGGGGGAACTTCTACGGGCGCCTCGCGGCCCTGCGGGCGGGCGACCGCGAGCTGGCCGCGGGGAGCGACGCGACCTGGCGCGCCTTCCAGGAGCTGGCGCCCGCGAAGGAGCGCGAATTCGCGGCGATCCGGGCGCTCGAGCGCGGGCCGATCGGGACGGTCAACCGCCGGATCCAGGCGCTCGAGCGCCAGCGCCGGGGCCTGGAGCTCGAGGACCTGCCCCAGGCCGAACTCGCGCGAGCCCGGCAGGCGATCGACGCCGAGCTGGCAGCCCTGCGGCAGGAGTTCGAAGCCCGCGCCGCCGAGCTGACCGCGCTGCGCGAGGCCTGGAGCCGCGAGGTGCTGGTGGTCGAGGCCGCCGACGGGACGCGCCAGGAGCTGCCGGTCGGCGCCGTGGTCCGTGCGGTCCGTCCCAACGAGCTCGGGCTGGGCGGCAAGCTCGCGCTCTACGGCTCCCGGCTCTGGGAGTTCGTGAGCGGCGAGCCGCGCGAGTCGAACACCGAGGGCGGGATCTTCCCGGCGATCTTCGGCACCGTGATGATGGTCTTCATCATGACCGTCTTCGTTTCGCCGTTCGGCGTCCTGGCGGCGGTCTACCTGCGCGAGTACGCCCGGCAGGGACCGCTCGTCCGCGCGGTGCGGATCGCGGTCAACAACCTGGCGGGCGTCCCCTCGATCGTGTTCGGGATGTTCGGCCTGGGGTTCTTCGTTTACCTGCTCGGCGGCTCGATCGACCGGCTGTTCTACCCCGAGGCCCTGCCGGCCCCGACCTTCGGCACCGGCGGGATCCTCTGGGCCAGCCTGACGCTGGCCCTGCTGACCGTCCCGGTCGTGATCGTGGCCGCGGAGGAGGGGCTGGCCGCCGTCCCCCGGGCCGCCCGCGAGGGGTCGATGGCCCTCGGGGCGACCCGCTTCGAGACCACCTGGAAGGTCGTGGTCCCGGCGGCGGCACCGGGGATCCTGACCGGGCTTATCCTTGCGATGGCCCGCGCCGCCGGCGAGGTGGCGCCGCTGATGATCGTGGGGATGGTGAAGCTGGCGCCGGAGCTGCCCGTCGACGGGCTGGCCCCGTTCGTCCACCTCGAGCGGAAGTTCATGCACCTGGGGTTCCACATCTACGACGTCGGGTTCCAGAGCCCGAACGTCGAGGCGACCAAGCCGCTGGTCTTCGCCACGGCGCTGCTGCTGGTGGCGGTCGTGATGGTCATGAACCTGGCGGCCATCGCGATCCGCAACCGGCTGCGGCGGCGCTACGCGACGAGCGCGGTCTGAGCGCCCGAGCCCGGAGACGACTACCATGTCGGCCGAAGCCGAACTCGTTCCCCCGCTGCCCAGACCGGAGCCGGACCCGATGAGCCCGACCCCCGAGACCCCCGAGACCGGGACGCTCGATCCCGCCCAGGACCCGGCCCTGAACCCGGAGGTGGCCGATCCCGTGCTGAAGGTCGAGCGCCTCTCGCTCTGGTACGGGGAGAAGCAGGCGCTCTACGACGTCTCGATGAAGATTCCGCGGCACCGGATCACGGCCTTCATCGGCCCCTCGGGCTGCGGCAAGTCGACGCTGCTGCGCTGCTTCAACCGGATGAACGACCTGGTCGACGGCGTGCGGACCGAGGGCTCGATCGGCTTCGAGGGGGGCGACATCTTCGACCCGCGGCTGGAGGTCAACAGCCTGCGCAAGAAGATCGGGATGGTGTTCCAGAAGTCCAACCCGTTCCCCAAGTCGATCTACGAGAACATCGCCTACGGCCTCAGGATCCACGGCGTCCGGCGCAAGTCGGATCTCGACGAGGCGGTCGAGCGCAGCCTGCGCGGCGCCGCGCTCTGGGACGAGGTCCGGGACCGGCTCGGCGAGAGCGCGCTGGGGATGTCGGGCGGGCAGCAGCAGCGGCTCTGCATCGCGCGGGCGATCGCGGTCGAGCCGGAGGTGATCCTGCTCGACGAGCCCTGCTCGGCGCTCGACCCGATCGCGACGGCGCGGATCGAGGAGCTGATGCAGGAGCTGAAGGACCGCTACACGCTGGTGATCGTGACCCACAACATGCAGCAGGCCTCGCGCGTCTCCGACCTGACCGCCTTCATGTACCTCGGGCGGATGATCGAGTACGGCAAGACCGAGAAGCTGTTCCTCAACCCGATGAGGAAACAGACCGAAGACTACATCACCGGGCGCTTCGGCTAGCGCCCGTGCGGACCGGGGGGCCCGCTCCTGCCCGAGCCTCCTCCGAGGACGAGACGATGACCGGATCGATGGAACGACACTTCGAGCACCAGCTCGACCAGCTCGGCGCGATGGTCCAGCGGATGGGCGGCCTCGTCGAGCAGGCGATCGGCAACGCGGTCCGCTCGCTGGTCGAGCGCGACGACCGGATCGCCGCGCAGGTGATCCGGGACGACGCGCAGATCGACCAGCTCGAGCTGGAGATCGACCAGTTCACGATGGAGCTGATGGCGCGCTACCAGCTCGCGGCGCGCGACCTGCGCTTCGTCATGACCGCGATGCAGATCACGACCGACCTCGAGCGGCTGGCCGATCACGCCGGGAACATCGCGCAGCGCGCGATCGAGCTCAACTCCGAGCCGCCGCTCAAGCCGCTGGTCGACATCCCGCAGATGGCCCGCCGGGCCCAGGAGATGGTCCGCTCCGCGCTCGACGCCTTCGTCAATCGCGACGCCGAGGCGGCGCGGGCCGTGATCCCGCTCGACGACGAGCTGGACAGCCGGATGGAGGCGGTGTTCCGCGAGCTGCTCTCCTACATGCTCGAGGACCCGCGCACCACCAAGCGCGCGATCCGGCTGATCTTCGTGGCCAAGGAGTTCGAGCGGATCGGCGACGAGGCGACCAACATCGCGGAAGAGATCGTCTACTCGGTCGAGGGCAAGATCATCAAGCACGCCTGGATCGGGGACGAGGGCGAGCCGCGCGGCTGATGCGGATCCGGCGGCGATTGCTGACCACCTTCGCCGCCGGCGTGACGCTCGCCGCGCTGGCCGGCCTCGCCGCGGCGGTGGCGGTGCGGGGAGGCGGCGGCGAGGCGGTCTGGCGCCTGCTGCCATTCTTCCTGGTCCCGGCGGCCGCGTCGCGCCCGCTCGCCGCCTGGCTGCTGAACCGCCACGCCGCACGCCTCGACCGGGTCGCCGCGGCGGCCGAGCGCGCCCTGGCCGGCGCCGCGGACCAGCCGATCCCGGTCCCCGACGAGCACGACGAGATGGCCCGCGTGACGGCCGCGATCGAGAGCCTGCGGGCCGCGCTGGTGCTCCGCGTCGCGGCCGCGGACCGCGAGCGCACGCTGCTGCGCTCGGTGATCGGCCGGATGCGCGAGGCGCTGGGCCTGGTCGGCGCGGACGGCCGGCTGGAGCTGGCGAACGACAGCTTCCGGGCGCTCTGCTCGGTGCGCAATGACCCGGCCGGCCGGCCGCTGGCCGAGGTCCTGCGGGCTCCGGCCGTGATCGACGCCGTGGCGCGCGTGCAGCAGGGGGAGGAGGGCGACGGAGGCGAGGAGCTGACCTGGGCCGACCCGGTCTCGGGCCGCTCGTTCGACGTCCAGGTCACGGCGGTCCCGGTGAACGGCGGCTCGCGCGGCGCGATCGTGCTGCTCTACGAGATCACCCGGCTCGAGGCCCTGGAGCGGGTCCGGCGCGAGTTCGTCGCCAACGTCTCGCACGAGCTGAGGACGCCGATCACCTCGATCAAGGCCGCGGTCGAGACGCTGCTGGAGGACCGCTGCGCCGACGCCGCGATCGCGATGCGATTTCTCGGGATCTCGGCGCGGCAGGTCGAGCGGATGGAGGCGCTGCTCGCCGACCTGACCGACCTCTCGCTGATCGAGACCGGGGCGATCAAGCTCGATCCGGTCGACCTGGACGCGGGGACGGTCGTGCGCGACGTGATCGCCCAGCACGCCCACCTCGCGGCCGAGGCGCGGGTCACGCTGGAGGCCGACCTGCCCGAGCCGCTGCCGCTCCACGCCGACCGCCGCCGGCTCGAGCAGGTGCTGGTCAACCTGGTCGACAACGCGATCAAGTTCAACCGCCCGGGCGGCCGGGTGACGGTGCGCGGCCGGGCCGCCGACGGGCGGACCGTGATCGAGGTCGAGGACACCGGCGTCGGGATCCCCGCGGACGCGCTGGACCGGGTCTTTCACCGCTTCTTCCGGCTCGACCCCGGCGTGCGCGAGCGGGCCGGCACCGGGCTCGGGCTGGCGATCGTCAAGCACCTGATGCGGCTGCAGGGGGGGCAGGTGCGGGTCGAGTCGGAGCTGGGGCGGGGCTCGAGGTTCGTCCTGTCCTTCTGAGCCCGGTCCCTACGGCCGGAAGCGGTAGCCCACGCCGACGACCGTCTCGATCCGGTCGGCCTCCGGGCCGAGCTTGCGGCGCAGCCGCCGGACGTGGGTGTCGACCGTGCGGCTGTCGACGCCCTCGGTGTAGGACCAGACCTCCGTCAGCAGCTGGCCGCGGTTCTGGACCCGGCCCATCCGCGACATGAGGAAGTGCAGCAGGCGGAACTCGGTCGCGGTCAGCGGAACCTCGCGGCCGTCGACCTCGAGCCGGTG
>CAYZDB010000028.1:9792-16106 GCA_964476985.1 uncultured Acidobacteriota bacterium
GTCCGGATCCCGGCCAGGGCCGAGTCGCCGCGGCCGAAGACGTCGACCTGGAACCCTTCCTTGACGAGGTTGTAGCGCAGGACCTCCGCGATGTCCGGATCGTCCTCGACGAGCGTGATGCGGTGGGCGGCCACCCGCCTATTCTACGGATTCCGGGCTCGAATCAAGCGAAGCGCCCGCTTCCGGGGTGACGGTCGTGTGACAAGTGAAACGGCCCGCGGCGCCGGGGGCGCCGCGGGCCGCAGGGCTCGCAGGCAGGGGTTACAGCGCGCGCGTCGTCAGCCAGACCAGCTGGTCCTGGATCTTCGGCGCCCCCTTGGGCTTGGCCTCGACGCGGATCCGCAGGTCCTTGGTCGCGCCGTCCATGTACTCCTTGACCTGGACCGGGCCGGCCGAGGTCTCGACCGTCATCGGGACCAGCAGCTTGGTGAAGTGCTTGCCGTCGAGGATCTTCCCGTCCCACTTCACGACCTGCTCGAGCCGGCCGGTGATGATCCAGCCCTTGCCGTCCTCGGCGGGCGTCGCGTCGTTGAACTTGTAGGCGACCTCGGGGACTCCCATCCCCTCGACGTACTGGTCGAACCACCAGTCCATGTTCTCGCCGAAGACCTTGTTGGCGACCACGCGCAGGTCGGCGGTCGCGATCAGGTCGCCGTCGTAGGTCTGCATCGTCGTGCGCAGGAAGGACAGGAGCTTGTCCTCGCTGTAGTAGTGCCGGAGCATGTTCACCACGAACGGCCCCTTGGTGTAGTAGAGCATCGGCGCCCGGATCGGCTGGGCCACCGGGCCGAGCCGGTCGCGCGCCATGCCGCTGGTCCGCCAGTAGTTGAGCGAGGACCGCACCCCGGCGTCGTCCTTGATCGCTTCGAGGTACCAGTGGGCCGAGATCTCGGAGAAGGTCTCGACGAACCAGTAGCTGCCGAAGTTGATCGACGAGACCCGGCCGCCCCACCACTGGTGGGCGTTCTCGTGGGCCGTCACGGCGCGGACCCACATCGGGTCGAAGTTCGGGCCGAACATCTCGCGGCCCCAGGTCATCAGCTCGGCCTCCTTCATCATCACGCCGGCGCCGACGTAGATGATCGAGGTCGGGGACTGGGCCGACATGAACTGGGCCGGCGTGCCGACCAGCTTGAGGTCCTTGAAGGGGTAGGGCAGGCCGTAGAGCTTGGTGAACAGCCGCATGCTGTCGGCGGCCTGGATCACCTGCGGGCGCATCGCGTCCTGGTCCATCGAGCCGTCGCCCATCCCGGTGCTGGTCTGGTAGCCCGTGATCCGCACGCCGTCGGCGTCCTGGACGATCGGCTTGTAGTACTTCCCGACGATCACGGTCGGGAAGTTCATCATCCGGTCGGCGCCCCACTCGGTGTAGCGGTAGCCGCCGACCACTTCCTCGGACTGCTTGCTGCCGATCGAGATGTGGGTGTAGGGGTCCTTGGTGCGGACGATGAAGCGGACCGCCGCGGCGTCGTCGAGCGTGCCCATGAACGGCAGGAAGGCGCCCCGCTCGACGTACCAGAACCCGTCGCTGACCATCCGGACCAGCTTCGGGCTGTCGAACGAGACCCGCATCCGGAGGATCGTGCCGGCCGGGGTCTCCTGCGGCAGCACCACCCGGTAGTAGTTGGCGGTCCCCTCGAAGCCCCCGACGGGAACGACGACCAGGTCTCCGCTCCCCTCCTGCGTCACGCTGCGGACGCTGGGGTTCCCGCCCAGCCCGAAGTACAGCTCCCGGGCGTCGACCAGCAGCTGGAGGTCGACGTCGACCTGCGCCGAGAAGCGGTCGGGCGCCAGGTCGAGCATCGCTTCGTAGCGCAGCGGGGCCGCATCGCGCAGGCCCCTGACGCGCTCCATCTGCTGGCGGGGCATCGCGCGCAGCTGCGGGCCGGGATAGTAGCTGATGATCTTGTCGTTGGCGGCGCGCGTGTCGCGCGACACCGAGAGGTTGGCGCCCTCCTTCGCGACCATCACCTGGAACTGCGGCAGCTCGGGCTGCGACGCGAAGCGGTAGTAGATCCAGCCCAGGTCCTTGGTCCGGATCCGGACCGAGAAGGTCCCCTGGTACTCCGGGCGCGGCGGGAAGGCGTAGGCGCCGGGGGTGTAGCGGTTCTCGTCGCTGATCTCCAGCTTGGAGACCATCTGCTTGAGCAGCTCGCCCTGCGACCCCTCGGCCCCCCCGCCCGCGGCGCCGCCCGAGCCGTCCCTGGCCACGCCGAACGCGCGCAGGATCGACTCGTCGCCGGGCTGGAAGTCGAACTCGAGCGCTTCGATCTCGGAGTCGATCGAGCGCTTGTCGATCGCCTTCTCGTAGAACAGCGCTTCCTGGTCGCTCACCGGGGTGAGCGTCACGCGGCCCTTGCCGACCCACAGGATCCCGTCGGCCTGGTTTCCGATCCGGCGGACCGAGATCCGGCCGCCGGCCTCGCCGGTCAGCTTCAGCAGGTCGTGCTCGAACTGGAAGGCCGCCGCCGTGCGCGCGGCCGAGGCCTTCTCGATCGATCGCGGGTAGGCGTCGTCGATCTCGCTCAGCTTCTTGCGGTCGACGATGGCGTACTCGGCGCCGCTCTTCTCCAGCGTGTACCGCCAGCGCTCCGAGACCATCTTGTCCTCGAGGCAGCGCTGGATCGTCACGTAGGAGACCGGTTTGCCGTCGACGAATTCGATCCCCTCGTTGGTGAAGACGTAGACGAACGGCCGGTCCTTGGCGTTCTTCTGCTTCTGGAGCTCCGCCTTCTCCTTGTCCAGCGCGCTGCGCACGCCGCTGCGGACGTCGCGGGAGATCGAGTCGTCCCACGGGAGGAGCGAGAGCGAGGGGCCGTCTGCGGCGAAGGCCGGGTAGGAGAGGGCGAAGAGGAGAGCGAGGAGCAGTGCGCGCTTCATCGGGTCACCTCGGGACGGGAAGAGGCCCGTCATGGACGGCGGTGCGGGGGACCCGCCGGGGACGCATTTAGCCACCCGCCGGGACGCCCCGCAAGCGCAATGCTACGATCGCGGCAGGCGGCGGCCCCGCGCCGTTCGCCGCCGCCGGAGGCCCGTTCGTGGAGCCGGTTCGCGCCGTCATCGGGCTCGAGGTCCATGCCCGGCTCAGGACCCGGACCAAGCTGTTCTGCCGCTGCGCCGCGGGCCCGGGCGGCGCGCCCAACAGCCGGGTCTGCCCGGTCTGCCTGGGGCTGCCGGGCGCGCTCCCGGTGGCAAACCGGGAAGCCGTGCGCCTGGCGGTCCGGCTGGCCGTGGCGCTGGAGGCCGAGGTCCACCCGGTCTCGGCCTGGGCCCGCAAGAACTACTTCTACCCCGACCTGCCGAAGGGCTACCAGATCAGCCAGTTCGAGCGGCCGCTCGCGACCGGGGGGCGGGTCCGGATCGAGCCTCCCGGCGCGGCCCCGCGCTGGATCGGCCTCGAGCGGATCCACCTCGAGGAGGACGCGGGCAAGTCGCTGCACGAGGGGTTCGGCGACGACTGCTCCGGGATCGACCTCAACCGCTGCGGCGTGCCGCTGGTCGAAATCGTCGGGGCCCCCGGGCTGGCCTCGCCCGACGAGGCCTTTCTCTACCTCGAGCGCCTCAAGTCGATCCTCCGCGCGACCGGGGTGTCGGACGCCGAGATGGAGGACGGCGACCTGCGCTGCGACGTCAACGTCTCGGTTCACGGCGACGGCGAACCGTGGGGGGCGCGGGTCGAGATCAAGAACCTCAACTCCTTCCGCGGCGTGCGCCGGGCCCTGCAGCACGAGATCGCGCGCCAGTCGGCCGCGCGCCGGGCGGGTTCCGCGGCGGTTCCCGAGACCCGGCTCTGGGACGACGCCCGCGGCGAGACGCGCCCGATGCGCTCCAAGGAGGAGGCGCACGACTACCGCTACTTCCCGGAGCCGGACCTGCCCGCGCTGGCGCTCGACGACGCGCTGTCCGCCGCGGCGCGGGCGGGGATGCCCGAGCTGCCGCACGCGCGGCGCGACCGCTTCGCCGCGGCGCTCGGGCTGCCCGAGGCCGACGCCCACCGGCTGACGGTCGAGCCGGCGGTGGCCGACTACTTCGAGCAGGTCGCGCAGGCGGCGGGCGATCCGCGGGCGGCCGCGAACTGGGTCCTGACCGAACTGCTCGGGATGCTGCGCGAGCGCGGGCTGGCGATCGGGGAATGCCCGGTCGCGGCGACCGACCTGGCCGAGCTGATCCGGCTCGCCGGCTCCGGCGCGATCTCCGGGAAGACCGCGAAGGAGGTCTTCGCGCGGGTGGCCGCGGGGGAGGGACGCCCCGCCGCGATCGTCGAGGCCGACGGGCTGTCGCGGCTGGACGACGCGGAGGAGATCGAATCGGCGTGCCGCGCGGTGCTCGAAGCCCACCCCGGCGAGGCCGCCGGCTACCGCGCCGGAAAGGCAACCCTGCTCGCGTTCTTCGTCGGGCAGGTGATGCGCCGCACGGGGGGACGGGCCGACCCCGGCCGGGTCCACGACACGCTGCGGCGGCTGCTCGGGTGAGTCGGCCGTGACCGCCGTGCTGCTGGCCGCGCTGGCGGCGCTCGGCGTGCTGGGAACGCCCGAGGACCACCCCGTCCCGGCCGTCCGGGTCGTCGCCGCGGCCCCCGAGTGGGAGCCGCTGGCCCGGCAGATCGCGCGCGAGGCGCCGGCGGTCGTGAGCCGCGTCGCGGTGCGCCTCGATCTCCCGCCCCCGCCCGAGATGCTGGTCGTGGTGGCCGGCGACCCGCCCCGCAGCGGCGCCGACGAGCGGCGGCTGGGCCTGTCCGGGGTGCCGCCCTGGGCGGCCGGGATCGCCGAGGCCGGGAGCGGCCGCATCGTGCTCTTCGCCCGCCAGGCCGCGGCGTACCCCCACCGCGACACGGCGGGACTGCTGGCGCACGAGGCGACGCACGTGCTGCTGGAGGCTGCGGTCCCGCGCGGCGCGCGGATCCCGCGCTGGTACCACGAGGGGCTCGCGCTCTCGGTGGAGCGCTCGACCTCGCTCGAGGACGCGTTGGAACTGGCCTGGTCGCTGGCCTGGAGCCGGCCGCTGCCGCTGCTCGCGCTCGAGGACGGCTGGCCGGAAGGCGAGGCCGGCGCACGCGCCGCCTACGCCCAGGCGCTCTCGATGGTCACGATGGCCGAGCGGCACGCTCCGCCCGGCGGAACGCGCCGGCTCGTCACGCGCCTGCGCGACGGCGACCCGTTCGACCGCGCCTTCGCGACGGCCTACGGGATCGACCCGGAACTCCTCGCGGCGCTGTGGTACCGCGAGGCCCGCTGGCGCTACCTGCTTCGTCCCGCGTTCTGGGCCGCGCTCTCGTTCAACGGCCTCCTCGGGGGACTGGGGCTGGTCGCGGTGCTCGTGGCCAGAGCCCGCCGCCGGCGGCGCATGGCGGAGTGGACCGAACGGGAGCGGCTGGAGACGGTAGACTACGAAGGCGAGCCGCCCCCCGCTTCGCCCCCGGTGACCCCCGCGTGATCCACTTCGACCAGGCGACGATGATGTACCGGCCGCCGCACGCGGCGCTGAAGGACGTGTCCTTCTCGGTGGCGGCCTCCGAGATGGTGGTCGTCACCGGCCCCTCGGGGGCCGGGAAGTCGACCCTGCTCTCGATGATCACCCGCGAGCTGGTGCCGACCAGCGGCCGCGTCGTCGTCGCCGGCCGCGACCTGGCGGCGATCCGCCGCGCCGAGATCCCGCTGATGCGGCGCTCGATCGGGGTCGTCTTCCAGGACTTCCGCCTGCTGCGCCACCGCACGATCGAGGACAACCTCAGCTTCGTGCTGCGGGCGCTGGCCTGGCCCGCCGCCCGTCGGCGGGAGCGGACCCGGCGCGTGCTGGAGTGGGTCGGGCTGGCACACCGGGCCAACGACCTGCCGGAGACGCTGTCGGGCGGCGAGCAGCAGCGGATCGCGATCGCTCGCGCGCTGGCCCCCGAGCCGCGCCTGCTCCTGGCCGACGAGCCGACCGGCAACCTCGACCCCGAGCGCTCGTTCGAGATCCTCGCGCTCTTCCGCGAGATCCACGCCCGCGGGACCTGCGTCCTGCTCGCGACCCACGACCGGATGCTGATCGAGCGCGCCAAGGTGCGCGTGCTCACGCTGCAGGCCGGGCGCCTCGTGCGCGACGAGGCGCCGCGGTGACCGCCTGGCCCCGGACCGCGGCCGAGGTGGTGCGTGTCGCGGCCTCCGACCTGGGCCGCCGGCCGCTGGCCGGGCTGCTCTCGGTCGCGGCGATGGCGGTCGCGATCTTCCTGGTCGCGTCGTTCTGGTCGCTCAGCCACGGGGTGCGCGGGACCTGGGACCGGCTCGCCGAGCAGGCGGTGGTCGAGATCTACCTCAAGGACGGCGCCGACGCGG
>CAYZDB010000029.1:0-11443 GCA_964476985.1 uncultured Acidobacteriota bacterium
CGGCGCGCGCCGCCGAGCCGTCGCAGGCGGCGCTCCCGCCGGCGGCGTCGGCCGCGATCGACGCCGGGCGGCTGGCCGCGCTGCGCTGGCCCGACTTCTCCGACTACACGAAGTGGGTCGCCGGCTTCTACGACGCGCGGGGCGGCGCGCTGGCCTGGACCGCGGCCGGCCGGCCGACGCCGCAGGCCAGGGCGGTGATTGCGCAGCTCGAGGCCGCCGACGCCAAGGGGGTCCACGCCGAGGACTACGACGGCGGCCGCTGGGCGGCGCGGCTGGCCGCGCTCGAGCGGGGGACCGCCTCGCCCCGGCAGCTGGCGGACTTCGACGTCGCGCTGACCGTCTCGGCGATGCGCTACGTCTCGGACCTGCACATCGGCCGGGTCAACCCCGAGCGGCTGGGGTTCCACCTCGACGTCGAGCACAAGAAGTACGACCTGTCGGCGCTGCTCGAGGAGCTGGTCGCAGCGGACGACGTGGCGGCGCGCCTCGACGCGGTCGAGCCGCAGTACGGGTACTACCGCGCGCTGCAGGCGGCGCTGGCGCGCACCCGCGAGCTGGCGCCCCGGATCGCGGCGCTGCAGCCGCTGCCGGTGCCGGCGAAGCCGCTCGAGGCGGGCGGAAGCTACGACGCGATGCCGAAGCTGGCCGAGCTGCTGGTCCTGCTCGGCGACCTTCCGGCCGGCGAGCAGGCCGCGGCCTCGGCCGCGAACTGCAGCGCGCCGATGGTCGCGGCCGTGAAGCGCTTCCAGGAGCGCCACGGGCTGGCGCCGGACGGCGTGGCCGGCCCCGCCACCTTCCGCGCGCTGAACACGCCGCCCGCGGCGCGGCTGCGCCAGATCGAGCTGACGCTCGAGCGCTGGCGCTGGCTGGCCCACGAGTTCGGCGAGCCGCCGATCGTGGTCAACATCCCGTCGTTCCAGTTGCGGGCCTTCGAGCGCGAAGGGGAGGCCATCCGGCCGGCGCTGACGATGAACGTCGTCGTCGGGAAGGAGTACAAGGGGGCGCAGACCCCGATCTTCGCGCGCCAGATGAAGTACCTGGTCTTCAGCCCCTACTGGGAGGTCCCGCCCAGCATCGCCCGCAACGAGATCCTGCCGAAGATGGCGCGGGACCCCGACTATGCGCAGCGGAACCACTACGTGATCGAGGGGGCGGGGGGACGGCTGCCGGTCGACGCGTCGTCGATCGCGGCCGTCCGGGCCGGCCAGGCCCGCGTCCGCCAGGCGCCCGGCCGGCACAACGCGCTGGGGCTGGTCAAGTTCATGTTCCCCAACGAGTTCAACGTCTACCTGCACAGCACGCCGTCCCAGGCGGCGTTCTCGCGCGAGGAACGGGCGCTGTCGCACGGCTGCGTGCGGGTGGAGCAGCCGGTCGAGCTGGCCGAGTTCGTGCTGAAGGACGACCCGGCGTGGAACCGCGCCGCGATCGAGGCGGCGATGAACGCCGGCGAGCCGCGGACCGTGACCCTGAAGCGGCCGATCTGGGTCTTCATCCTCTACGGCACCGCGTTCGTGGACGAGCACGGCGCGGTCCACTTCTACCGCGACGTGTACGGGCACGACGCGAAGCTCGACGCGGCGCTGAAGCGGGGCTACCCGTACCCGGGCTGAGCGGCGCCCGCCGCCGCTCAGCGCACGCCGGCCTCCCCCAGGAAGCGCTCGATCCCGGCCCAGAACGCGTCCAGCGACTCCGCCGGCGGGCAGTCGTTGTGATCGCAGTCCATCAGCACCAGCCGGGCGCGCGGCCCGGCCGCGGCGGCCAGCTCGCGCGCGTGCCCGGGCGGGACGATCGTGTCGCGCTCGCCGTGCAGGATCAGCACCGGCGCCGTCGTCGCGCCGAGCGCCGCGAGGTTGTCGAACGCGTCGCGCACCAGCGCCCGCGGCAGCAGGTAGCCGCGCGCCATCGCGGCCACGCTGGTGAAGCCCGACTGCAGGATCAGCGCCCGCGGCGGCCGGGCCACGGCCAGCTCGAGCACGGCCGCCACGCCGAGCGAGCGGCCGTAGTAGGCGATCCGCCCGGCGTCGACCTCCGGCCGCGCGGCCAGCGCGTCGTGGAAGCGGACGAAGTCCTCGGCGATCGCCGCCCGCGACGGCGCGCCGGCCGAGCGGCCGTAGCCGCGGTACTCCGGCAGCAGCACGTGCAGCCCCATCGCCTGGAAGCGGCGCGCCTCCTCGACCCAGCGGTCGATCACCTCGGCGTTGCCGTGGGCGCAGATCACCGCCGGACCGGGCGCGCCCGCCGCGCCGCCGCCGGCCGCGAAGTACCAGGCCTCGACCGGCCCCTCGGGGCTCTCCAGCCGCAGCAGTTCGGCCCCCGGGGGCGGTGCGGGCTCTCGCGCGAAGCGCGGCAGGTAGCGCGGGAAGAGGATCGCGCGCTGCAGCGTCCAGGCCAGCGCGTAGTAGGCGGCCGCGACCACCACTGCGGAGAGAAGCAGCGTTCCCAGGCGCCCCATCCCCCGATTGTATCCGCGCTTTCGGCTACCATAGGGAAATGGATGAACCGGCCCACGACGCGGTCACGGCGCGCCTCCCGGGGGAATTCACCGTGGTGGTGGTCGGGATCCGGCTCAACCGCTGGTGGCGGCTCGATCACTGGTTCTGGGCGCGGCGCGCGATGCGCGGGTTGATGCGCGACCTCTCGTCCGACCCCGGGTCGGGCCTGCTCGGCTCGACCGAGTGGAGCGGGACGCGGTTCCTGACGATCGTGCAGTACTGGCGCTCGTTCGAGGACCTGGTCCGCTGGTCGCGCGTCCCGAAGGGGGCGCACCGGACGGTCTGGACCGAGTACACGCGCCGCCTCGCGGCGGCGGGGACGGTCGGGATCTGGCACGAGACCTACGTCGTCGGCCCGGGGCGCTACGAGACGGTCTACACCAACATGCCGCCCACCGGGCTCGGACGGATCGCCCCCCGGGAGGTCGCGATCAAGCGGCTCGGGACGGCCGTGGGGCGGATGCGGGCGACGCTCGATCCCACAGAACCTTCGTGACCACCGCGCCCAGCAGGTAGATCAGCGCCGAGTACTGCACCCAGAGCACGAGCGCGATGATCGACCAGGCGGTTCCGTACAGCGACGCCAGGACCGAGCGGCCGATCAGCTCTCCGACCACGCTGTTGCCGAAGGCGAGCAGGACCGCGGTCACGAAGGCGGCCGGGTAGGTGTAGGCGCGCGGCGGGCGGCGCGGCGCGAGCAGCCGCCAGGAGATCCCGATCAGCGCCGTGACGAGCACGAGCGACACGACGAAGTGCAGGCGCCGCAGCGAGGGCGGGGCGAAGTAGGCCTCGGCCGCCGGCAGCACGCGCTCCTCCGCGAAGGTGATCCCGGCGTCGGCGAAGAGCAGCGCGATGAACATCGCGGCGGTGATCACGACCATCGCGAACGCCAGCAGGTAGGTGCTGGCCACGCGCCAGAGCACGGGGGGGCGGGTCTCGCGCGCGGGCCGCCCGAAGATCTCCGCCAGCGAGCGGCGGTTCTGCAGGAAGATCGACATCCCCGCGCCGGCCAGGATCGCCAGCTCGGCCCACCAGGAGATCGAGGCCGGGTTTCCCGCGGCCTTGAGCCGCAGCACCCAGGAGACCAGTCCCTCCGCCTCCGCCCCGGCAAACGATCTCACGCCGGCCAGGAACTCCTGGCCCGCTTCCGGGTTGGGGAAGAAGGCCGCGATCGTCTCGAGCGCGAAGAGCAGCAGCGGGACGATGGACAGCAGCGCGAAGGCCGAGATCGCGGCGGCGTGGGTCGTGAGCTGGACGCGCGACGACTCCCGCACGACGTCGCGTGCGAAGTCGCGGGCGCCGTGCCAGGTCCGATCCAGCAGGCTCTCCAACCCCTCCTCCGCGCGCTCCGTGCGCCGCCCCGCCCCGGCCTCGCCCCGGCCCCGGCTCAGCGGCTCCAGCGCGGCACGCGCCCCGGGGTCCAGGGGGCCCCGGCCGCGTCGGCCGCCCGCTCCAGCGCCGGCAGGTCGACTTCGGCCAGCTGCTGCAGCTTCTTCAGCGTCGACTCGAAAAGCGTCCCGGCCGTGTCGAACATCGCGCGCTGGGTGCCGGTCGGCGCCGCGGTCGAGCCCCAGGTGCCGTAGACGATGCGCTGCACCCGGTCGACGATCCCCGGGCTCGCGGGCTCCTGCTCGCGCTGCCGGACCGGGTCGCCGTAGAGCTCTTCCTTGATCGCGCGCAGGTTGGCGTCCAGCGCCCGCGCGCGGTCGCGCAGCGCGGGATCGGCGCCGGGCGCCTCGAACAGCGCCTTCGCCAGGTGGTCGATCCGGCGCTGCGCCTCGCCCGCCGCCTCGCCGGCGCCGAGCACCGCGCCCTGCAGCCGCGCCACGTCGCGCTGGAACGCGAGCAGCGCGCTGCGGTCGGCGGGCGGCAACGAGGCCGTGCCCAGCGTCTTCGCCTCGAACGGGACCGGCCCGGCGAGCGGCGTCAGCGCCCCGTCCGCGCGGCGCGCCAGCTCGACCGTGTAGCGGCCGGGAGCGGCCAGCGGGCCAGTCGGGAGGAAGTCCCACGGCGTCCCTTCGCCCGCGACCTCGAGCTTCGTCGGGTCGGCGGCAGGGAAGCGCAGGTCCCAGGCCACGCGGTGCGTCCCGGCGGCGACCGGTCCGGTCAGGCGGCGCACGACCTGGCCCGCCTGGTCGCGGACCGTCAGCACGATCGCGGGCGCCTCCTCGCGGTCCTCGGCCCGCAGCGCGTCCCAGCTGGGATAGGGGGTGTCCTTGCCCTCCTTCTGCAGCTTCTTCTCGGAGTCCTGGCGCAGCGCCTTCTTCGTCTTCAGCTCGTCCTTCAGGTAATAGGTGAAGACCGCGCCGAAGGGAGGATTGGGGGCCAGGAAGAAGCCCGCCCCCTGCGTCGCCTTGCCCGAGTCGCCGAGCGGCTCGCGCGGCACGTAGACCCAGGCGTCGTCGACCGGGAACAGGATCGCCGGCTGGTCCAGCGCCTTCGGCTCGAGGCCGCGCAGCGGGGTGTAGTCGTCCAGCACGTAGAAGCCGCGCCCGAAGGTCGCCAGCACGACGTCGTTCTCGCGCCGCTGGATCTCGATGTCGCGCACCGCGATCGGCGGCAGGCCGGCCTTGAGCTGGATCCAGGTCTTCCCGCCGTCGCGGGTGAAGAAGGCGCCGAACTCGGTCCCGGCGAAGAGCAGGTCGCGGTCGACGTGGTCCAGCGCGACCGCGTAGACCGTGCCGCGGGCCGGCAGGTTGCCCGCCACCGACTCCCAGCTCCGCCCGCGGTTCGTGCTCTTCAAGAGGTAGGGCTTGAAGTCGCCCATCTTGTGGTTGTCGAAGGCGGCGAAGACGGTGTCCGCGTCGAACGGCGAGGCCTCGATGTCGGAGACGTAGCTCTTCTCGGGGACGCCGGGGAAGGAGTCGATCTTCCGCCAGCTGTCGCCGGCGTCGTCGGTGACCTGGATCAGCCCGTCGTCGGTTCCGGCGTAGAGCAGCCCCTCCGACTTCGGCGACTCGGCCAGCGCGACGATGTTGCCGTAGAAGGAGGTCGAGTTGTTCTTGGCGACGGCGTCGATGCCGAAGACCCGCCCCATCACGGGCAGCTGGTTGCGGTCGATCTGCCGCGTCAGGTCGCCGCTCACCGCGCGCCAGCTGTCACCGCGGTCGTCCGAGCGGTAGACCCGCTGCGAGGCGAAGTAGAGCCGCGTGTGCGCGTGCGGGCTGATGATCAGCGGCGAGTCCCAGTTCCAGCGCGACGGGTCCTCTCCGGGCATCGTCTGCGGCTGGATGTCGATCCGCTCGCCGTTCCGGCGGTCGAAGCGGTAGAGCTCGCCGTGCTGGTACTGCGAGTAGACGATCGCCGGGTCGGTCGGGTCGACGGCGGGCTTGAAGCCGTCGCCGCCGAGCGTGACGAACCAGTCGGAGTTGGGGATCCCGGCGGCGGAGGCGGTGCGCGCCGGTCCGCCCTGCGTGGCGTTGTCCTGCGTCCCGCCGTAGACGTGGTAGAAGGGCGAGTCGTTGTCCAGCCCCAGCTTGTAGAACTGCGTCACCGGCAGGTTGGCCTTGTACTGCCAGGTCGCGGCACGGTCCCAGCTCTCGTAGACGCCGCCGTCGTTGCCGTTGACCAGGTGGTCGCTGTCCTTCGGGTCGATCCAGAGCGCGTGGTTGTCGACGTGCTTGTCCTTCTCGCCGGCGCGGCGGAAGGTCTTGCCGCCGTCCTCGGTGACCAGCATGAAGACGTCCACCAGGTAGACCCGCTGGTCGTTGTTCGGGTCGACGAAGATCTCCTGGTAGTACTGCGGGCTGCCCGCGATCGTGGCGCTGCGCTTCTCCCAGGTCGCCCCGGCGTCGGTCGTGCGGTAGAAGCCGGAGCCGTCGCCGGCGGCCTCGATCGTGGCGTAGACCAGGTCGGGGTTCGTTTCCGAGATCGCCAGGCCGATCCGGCCGACGTCCCCCTCGGGAAGCCCCTTCTCCAGCTTCGTCCAGTTCGCCCCGGCGTCGGTCGACTTGTAGATCGCCCCCTCGGGGCCGCCGTTGATCAGCGTCCAGACGTGGCGGCGGCGCTGGTAGGCCGCGGCGTAGAGCACGTCGGGGTTGCGCGGGTCGAAGACCGCGTCGGTGACGCCGGTCCGCTCGGAGATCGTCAGCACCGGCTTCCAGCTCTTGCCGCCGTCGGTCGTCTTGTAGAGGCCGCGGTCTCCGCCGTCCTTCCAGAGCGGGCCCTGCGCCGCGACGTAGACGACGTTCGAGTCGCGCGGGTCGACCAGGATCTTCCCGATGTGCTCGGACTCCTTCAGCCCGACGTTCTTGAAGCTGCGGCCGCCGTCGACCGACTTGTAGACGCCGTCGCCGTAACCGACGCTGCGCTGGCTGTTGTTCTCGCCCGAGCCGGCCCAGACCGTCTGCGGGTTCTTCGGGTCGAAGGCGACGCAGCCCCACGAGTACGATCCCGTGTCGTCGGCCACCGGCGTCCAGGTCGTGCCCGAGTTCTCGGTGCGCCACAGGCCGCCCGAGGCGACCGCGATCACCCAGGTGGCGCGATCGGTCGGGTGGACCGCGATGTCCGCGACGCGGCCCGACATCAGCGCCGGGCCGATCCCGCGCCAGGCCAGGCCGCCGAAGGTCTCGCTCTTCCAGGGGCCGGCGGCGGGGGCCGGCGTGGCGGCCTTCTCGGGCCGGGGAGCCGGGTTCGCCGCGAGCAGCGCGGGAGAAGCCAGAAGCAAGGCGGCGAGCAGGGCGATACGTCGCGGCAGCATGGGTTTCTCCGGGAGTGAGTAGAGACCGGCCGCATGTTAGAACCGCCGCCGCGCGATGTGTAGGGGCCGGCCTCCGTGCCGGCCCGGGCCTCGCGGGATCGGTCTTCCAGGCCGGCGCGGAGGCCGGCGCAGACCGGCCGGCACGGAGGCCGGCCCCGGCGACTCTCCAGCGGAGGTCTGCTATCGTCGGCCTGCGTCTCGCGCGAGGTCACCGCGCCCTCTGCGCCGCTTCCGCTCCCGCTCCCGCGCACGGAGCCAGAGAAAGGACACGCCATGGGCCTGATGCAGGAATTCAAGGATTTCGCGATGAAGGGGAACGTCGTCGACATGGCGGTCGGAATCGTGATCGGCGGCGCATTCGGCAAGCTCGTCAGCTCGTTCGTCGACAACGTCCTGATGCCGCCGGTCGGCCTGCTGCTGGGCGGCGTCGACTTCTCGTCGTGGGGAATCAAGCTGACCGACAGCGTCACCTGGAAGGTCGGCGCGTTCATCCAGACGGTCGTCGACTTCACGATCGTCGCCTTCGCGCTGTTCATGGTGATCAAGGCGATGAACAGGCTGCGCGCCCCGGCCCCGCCGCCGCCGGCGCCGGCGGTCCCGGAGGACGTGAAGCTGCTGGGCGAGATCCGCGACCTGCTGAAGAGGTAGCGCGCGACGAAGCGATCCGACGACGGGCGGGGCCGCGGCCCCGCCCGTTTCAGTTCACGGCCGCGGGCGCGACCCGGTCCAGGAAGGGCGCGATCGCGGCGAGGAACTCGGCGGGCCGCTCCTCGTGCGGGATGTGGCCGGTGTCCTTCAGCTCGACCAGCTCGATCCCGGGGCGGAGCCCCGCGACCGCGCGGCTGGCGGACGGCGGGACGATCCGGTCGTCGTCCCCGGTCACGACCAGCACCGGCAGGTCGAGCCCCTTCAGCCGCTCCGCGGCGTCGGTGCCCTGGCCCGCCGCGGTGTACTCCCAGAGCGCCCGGTCCCAGTCGCGCGCCTTGAGCGGCTTGCGGTAGCCCTCGATCACGGCCGGCGCGACGCGCCACGGGTCGTGCCAGGCCTGGCGGATCACCGCGTCGCCGCGGTCCGCGATCCCGCGCACCAGGCGCGGGCCGATCCGCCGCAGCTGGGGCGAGCGCAGCAGCCAGCCCGGCAACGGCACCGCGGAAGGCCCGCCCAGAGCCGGGGCCTCCAGGACCAGCCCCGCCACGCGGCCGGGATGGTCCGCGGCCGCGAGGATCGCCACCGCCGCGCCCGCGGAATGGCCGACCAGCACGGCGCGGTCGATCCGGAGCGCGTCCATCAGGCCGATCGTCAGCTCGGCCGCCGCCGCCGGGGTGTACGGGTTCTCTCCGGTCCAGCTCTCCGGCATCGGCCGCTCCGTGAACCCGAAGGCCGGGCGGTCGAAGGCGACCGCGCCGCGCTTCCGGCCGAGCGCGTCGATCACCTCGCGCCAGGAGAAGCTCGAGGCGCCGAAGCCGTGCAGCAGCAGCACCGCCGGCTCGCCGCGGCCGCGCTGCACGACGTGGACGTCGAGGCCGTTCACGGAGACGAAGGTCGCCTCGACGCCGGCCAGTTCGCGCGGCGGCAGGATCCCGGCGGTCGCGCGCAGCGGGAGCAGGAGCGGGGCGGTCAGCGCGACGGCGACGAGCAGCAGGAACGCGGCGCCCAGCCGGAGCGGCCAGCGGCGGCGCGGTCGGTCGGGCGCAGTCGGGGCGGGGGTCGCCAAGGTGGCCAGCACGACGCATAAACTAGCGCCTTCCGGCCGGGGTCGTCCGCCCCCGCTTGACGGGGTCGCCGACCTGGTTCATCCTTTCATCCGGATGAACTGATGAATTCCGTCGCCGCCCCCCGCCAGCTGGTCGGCCGGATGGAGGCCCTCGCGGACCCGGTCCGGCTGCGGCTGCTGCGCCTGCTCGAGCGCCACGAACTGGGGGTCGCGGAGTTGTGCGCGATCGTCCAGCTCCCGCAGTCGACGGTCAGCCGGCACCTCAAGCTGCTGGCCGACCGCGGCTGGGTGGCCAGCCACCGCGAGGGAACCAGCAACCTCTACCGCCTCGCCGGCGACGAGCTGGACGATGCGCCGCGCGCGCTCTGGAGCGTCGTGCGCGAGGAGGCGGCGCGCTGGCCGTCGTCGCGACAGGACGACCTGCGCCTGGCGCACCGGCTGGAGGAGCGGCGCCAGGAGTCGCTGTCGTTCTTCGCCGGTGCGGCCGCCTCGTGGGACGCGCTGCGCGCCGAGCTGTTCGGCGAGGGTTTCACCCGCGCGGCCCTGCTCGCTCTGCTCCCAGCCGAGTGGACCGTGGCCGACCTCGGCTGCGGGACCGGCGCGCTGGTCGCCGAGCTGGCCGGTGCGGTGCGCCGCGTCGTCGGCGTCGACCAGTCGGCCGAGATGCTGGCCGCCGCGCGCGAGCGCGCCGCGGGGCTCCCGAACGTCGAGCTGCACGAAGGCGACCTCGGCGCGCTGCCGCTGGCCGACGCCTCCTGCGACGCGGCACTCATGCTGCTCGCGCTGGCCTACGCGCCGCACCCGGGCGCCGCGCTCTCCGAGCTGGCGCGCGTGCTCAAGCCGGGCGGGCGGGCCGTGATCGTCGACCTGCTGCCGCACGACAGCGACGACGCGCGCCGCCGCCTGGGGCAGGCCGGGACGGGCTTCGCGCCGGCCTCGCTGCGCGCCCTCGCCCACCGCGCCGGCCTGAACGGCGTGCACGTGACGACCCTGCCGCCGGACCCGGAAGCCCGGGGCCCGGCCCTGTTCCTGGCGACTGCCCACCGGAAGACGACGGGGCCGCCCGCCGCGGCGGCCCGCTGAACCGAAAGGAGACGAAGAGATGAGCCACACCCTCGCCGAGTCCACCGGCACCCTCGAGTTCAAGGTCCGCGACCTGTCGCTGGCCGACTGGGGCCGCAAGGAGATCGTGCTGGCCGAGCAGGAGATGCCCGGCCTGATGGCGGTGCGCGAGAAGTACCTGGCCGCGCAGCCGCTCAAGGGGCACCGCGTCACCGGCTCGCTGCACATGACGATCCAGACCGCGGTGCTGATCGAGACCCTGGCCGCGCTGGGTGCCGACGTGCGCTGGGCCTCGTGCAACATCTTCTCGACCCAGGACCACGCCGCGGCGGCGGTCGTCGTCGGCCCCCACGGCACGCCGGAGTCGCCGAAGGGGATCCCCGTCTTCGCCTGGAAGGGGGAGACGCTCGAGGAGTACTGGTGGTGCACGCTGCGCGCGCTCGACTTCGGAGGCGGGCGCGGCCCGACGCAGATCGTCGACGACGGCGGCGACGCGACGCTGCTGATCCACCTCGGCACCGAGTTCGAGAAGGCCGGGGCGGTCCCGCAGCCGAAGGCCGACGACAGCGAGGAATACCGGATCATCCTCGACGTGCTGCGCGAGCTGCACCGCACCCACCCGACGCACTGGCAGAAGGTCGCCGCCGAGTGCAAGGGCGTGACCGAGGAGACCACCACCGGCGTGCACCGGCTCTACGACCGGATGAAGGCCGGCACGCTGCTCTTCCCGGCGATCAACGTCAACGACAGCGTGACCAAGAGCAAGTTCGACAACCTCTACGGCTGCCGCCACTCCTGCGTCGACGGGATCATGCGGGCCTCCGACGTGATGCTGGCCGGGAAGGTCGTCGTGGTCTGCGGCTACGGCGACGTCGGCAAGGGCTGCGCCCAGTCGCTGCGCGGCCAGGGGGCCCGCGTCGTGGTCACCGAGATCGACCCGATCTGCGCGCTGCAGGCCGCGATGGAGGGTTACCAGGTCGCGCCGGTCGAGGACGTGCTGGAGACGGCCGACCTGTTCATCACGGCCACCGGCAACCGCGACGTGATCACCGCCGCCCACATGGCAAAGATGAAGGACGGCGCGATCGTCGGGAACATCGGCCACTTCGACAACGAGATCGACATGGCCGGGCTGAAGGCGGTCCCCGGGATCGTCCGGACCAACATCAAGCCGCAGTACGACAAGTGGACCTTCGCCGACGGCCACAGCGTGCTGATCCTGGCCGAGGGGCGCCTGCTCAACCTGGGCTGCGCCACCGGCCACCCCAGCTTCGTGATGTCCAACAGCTTCACCAACCAGACCCTGGCGCAGATCGAGCTGGCGCTGCACCCCGAGCGCTACGAGCGCAAGGTCTACACCCTGCCCAAGCACCTCGACGAGATGGTGGCGCGGCTGCACCTCGCCCGCCTTGGCGTCAAGCTGACGAAGCTTACCAAAGAGCAGTCCGTCTATCTGGGCGTGTCGGTGGAGGGGCC
>CAYZDB010000029.1:11453-15947 GCA_964476985.1 uncultured Acidobacteriota bacterium
GCGCGGCTGCACCGCGAGAAGATCGGCGTCCGGCTGACCGCGCTGACGCCGGAGCAGGCCGCGTACATCGGCGTCGCGCCGGACGGGCCGTACAAGCCGGATCACTACCGGTACTGACACCGCAGCGGGCCGGGGCGCGCGGCGCGTCCCGGCCCGGACGGCGCCGCGGCCCGCGGGCCTTGGCACCCGCGATGTTGCGGTGCAAGAATCCCGGCCATTGCGCGGGCCGTTGCGGGGCGGCCCGCCGCGGAGGCGGCCTGATGCTGACGCTCGTGTCCTGTCCTCGCCCTGCCCTGTCCCTCGTCCTGGCCGTGTTGCTGGCCCTGCCGACGCTGCCAGCCAGCGTGGCGGCGGCTCCGGCCGCGACACCGGCCGCGGCGCCGACGCCCGCTCCTGCCGCGCCGGCCCCGACCCCCGACGGCTTCCCGCTGAGCCGCCAGACCGCCGCCGGGCTGCTCACCCTGTACCAGCCGCAGTTCGACAGCTGGGACGGCTACCGACTCCTATACCACGCGGCCTGCTCGATCCTGCCGTCGGGCGCCAAGGCGCCGGTCTTCGGGGTGCTCCATGCCCAGGCCAACACGCAGGTCGACAAGCCTTCCCGCAGCGTGCTGCTCTACGACGACACGATCGTCAAGGCCAGCTTCCCCTCGGCGCCCGCGCAGGCCGAGGCCTGGCGCGCCGCGTTCGAGGCGCTGATCCCGCCGGAGGGGAAGGAGATCCCGCTCGACCGTCTCGAGGCCGACCTGTCGATCTCCAAGGCGCTGATCGCGCAGCTCACGCAGCCGGTGCGGAACGACCCGCCGGCGATCCTGTTCTCGCAGACCGCGGCGGTGCTGGTCCACGTCGACGGCGACCCGGTCTGGCGCCCGGTCGAGGGGACCCCGTTCCAGCGCGTCCTCAACACGCGTTCGCTGCTGCTGCGCAGCGGCGCGAGCGGCGACGTCTTCCTGCACCTGCTCGGCGGGTGGATGGCGGCCCCCGCGCTGGCCGGACCGTGGGTCGTCTCCGGCTTCGTGCCGGCCGGCGCGGACGCGCTGGCCCAGAAGCTGGCCCAGGAGGGCGTGGTCGACCTGATGGACGCGGCTCCCGACCCGAAGGATCCGCAGAAAGTGCCGACGCTGGCCACGGCGAAGCCGTCGGTGATCGTGGCGACCCGGCCGACCGAGGTGATCGTCACCGAGGGGCCGCCCAACTGGGTGCCGCTCGCGGGGACCGAGCTGCTCTACGTCGAGAACACCACCGGCAACGTCTTTAAGGATCTCGTCAACCAGCAGACCTACGTGCTGCTCTCCGGGCGCTGGTTCGCGGCCGACACGCTGGACGGGCCGTGGCGCTTCGTTGCCCCGGCGTCGCTGCCGACCGACTTCGCGCACATCCCGGACGACAGCCCCAAGGAGAACGTCAAGGCCTCGATCCCCGAAACCGCCCAGGCGAAGGAGGCGGTGATCGCCGCCCAGGTTCCGCAGACCGCCGTGGTCTACACCGACAAGGCCACGTTCACCCCCAGCATCCCCGGCGCGCCGGTGCTCCAGCCGATCGACGGGACGCCGCTCTCCTACGTCGCCAACAGCCCCGACCCGATCGTCGAGGTCGGGCCGATGCAGTGGTACGCGGTGAAGGCCGGCGTCTGGTTCACGGCCAGCGCGGTGACCGGGCCGTGGCGGGTCGCACTGTCCGTGCCGCCCGTGATCTACACGATCCCAAGCAGCTCGCCGCTGCACTACGTCACCTACGTGCAGATCTACGACGCGACGCCGGCGTACGTCGTGGTCGGCTACACCGCGGGCTACACCGGCGCCGTGATCGCGCCGTCGGGGACGGTCGTCTACGGCACCGGCTACGTCTACCCGCCGTACGTCGGGCCGACCTACTGGGTGCCGCCGCCGCCCACCTACGGCTACGCGGCCGGCCTGACCTACACGCCGTGGACCGGCTGGACCTACGGCTACGGCTTCGGCTGGGGCTGGGGCGCCGCGGCGGTCGGATTCGGCGTGGGCTGGGCGATGGCGACGGCGCCCTACTGGGGCGCGATGCCGTACTACTACCACCCCTACTACCCCGGCTACGCCGGCGCGGCGTGGGGCCCGTACGGCGGCGCCGCGGCCTGGGGTCCCGGGGGCTGGGCGGCCACCAGCGGGAACGTCTACCACCAGTACGGACCGACGTCGGCCGTCACGCGCAGTTCGGCCGGCTACAACGCCTGGACCGGGAACGCCTGGTCCTCGGAGGTCGGTCACTCGTACAACTCGGTGACCGGCCGGGTCTCGGCCGGCCAGCGCGCGTCGGTCTCCAACGCCTACACCGGCGGTTACGCCAACGTCGCGCGCGGCGCGACCTACAACCCGTCGACCGGCGTGGCCGCCGCCGGCAGCGCCGGCACGATCGGCAACGCAAAGACCGGCCAGCAGGCGAGCTACGCGCGCGGCACGGTCTCCGGGCCGGAGGGCCGTTCGACCAGCTTCGGCGCGGTCTCTGGGGCGCAGGGGAGCATGGCCCGCGTCGGGGACAACTTCTACGCCAGCAACGACGGCAACGTCTACAAGTACAACGGCCAGAGCAACTCGTTCCAGCAGTACAACAAGGACGGGAGCTGGAGCAACGCCTCGGCCGAGCGCTCGCAGTCACTGCAGCAGTCCGACGCAGCCCGCCAGTCCGGGGAGACGCGCGCCTTCGGTAGCGGCAGCACCAGCTTCGCTGGCGGTGACGGCGCCGACCGCGGCGGCCAGGGCGGCGGTTTCGGCGGTGACGGGTTCGATCGCGGCGGCCAGGGTGGTGGCCAGGGCGGCGGCGGGTTCGACCGCGGGGGCGGCGGCGGCTTCCACGGCGCCGGCGGCTGGGGCGGCGGACTCGACCGCGGCGGGTTCGATCGCGGGGGCGGCGGCGGCTGGGGCGGCGGCTTCGGTCGCGGCGGCTTCGGCGGCGGCGGCTTCCGGGGCGGCGGCTTCCGGCGCTGACGCGCTCAGGCGCGCAGCGCGCCGCACAGCGCGCGCACGTGCGCCGGCGTCGTCCCGCAGCAGCCGCCGACCAGGCGCGCGCCGGCCGCGACCAGCGCCGGCGCGCGCGCGGCGAACCGCTCCGGCGTCTCGGGCCAGGCCAGCGCGCCGTCGACGAGCTGCGGCAGCCCGGCGTTGGGCCGGACCGCGACCGGCCCGGTGGCGTGCCGCGCCAGGGCGGCGACGACCGCCGCCATCGCCTCGATCCCGTCGCCGCAGTTCGCGCCGACGACGGCCGCGCCGGCCTCGGCCAGCTCCACCGCGGCGCGTTCGGGCGTGACCCCCATCACCGTGAAGATCCCGCGCGGTGCGACCTCGAACGTCATCGTCGCGATCACCGGCAGGCCGGGCGCCTCGCGCGCAGCGGCGCGCAGCGCGAGCCGGGCCTCGGCCAGGTCGGTCATGGTCTCGACGCACAGCAGGTCGGCGCCGGCCGCGGCCAGCGCTGCGATCTGCCGCGCGAAAGCGTCCTCGACTGTTCCCGGCGCGGCCGTGCCGAGCGGAGCCAGCAGCAGCCCGGTCGGCCCCACCGAGCCCGCGACCGCCGCGCGCGCCCCGGCCGCCGCACGCGCCAGCTCGACGGCGCGCCGGTTCAACTCCTCGCACCGCCCCTCCAGGCCGTGCGCCGCCAGCCGCAGCGGCGTGCCACCGAAGGTGTTGGTCGTCAGGACCTCCGCGCCCGCCTCGGCGTAGCGGCGCGCCAGCCCTTCGACCAGTTCCGGGAACTCGAGCGTCACGCGCTCCGGCGGCGCGCCCGGCGGCAGCCCGGCCTCGGCGATCAGCATCGTCCCCCAGGCGCCGTCGGCGACCACGACCTCGCCGCGGCGCAGCCGGGAGAGCAGCGCCGCGCCGCTCACGCCGCGCCTGCGAGCTGCTTCACCCGCGCCACCGCGCTGGCCGCGTCGTAGGCCCAGCCGTCCGCCCCGATCTCGCGCGCGAAGGCCTCGGTCACCGGCGCCCCGCCGACGATCACCCTGACGCGGCCGGCGAGACCTCGCGCGCGCACCAGCGCGACGACGTCCCGCATCCCGGTCATCGTCGTCGTCAGCAGCGCCGAGACCCCGATCACCGCGGCGTCCTGCTCGACCGCCGCGTCGACGAACCGCTCGGGCGCGACGTCGACGCCCAGGTCCACGACGTGGAACCCCGCGCCCCCCAGCAGGATCCCCACCAGGTTCTTGCCGATGTCGTGCAGGTCGCCGCGCACCGTCCCCAGCACGACCCGTCCGGCGGTCGGAACGCCGCCCGCCGCGAGGTGCGGGCGCAGCAGGTCGAGCCCGGCCTGCATCGCCTTGGCGGCCAGCAGCACGTCCGGGAGGAAGATCTCGCGCAGGCGGAAGGCCTCGCCGACGGCGGTCATCCCCGCGATCAGGCCGCCGCGCAGCAGCTCGGCCGGTTCCATCCCGGCCGCCAGCGCCTCGACCGCGAGGGCGCGCACCGCCTCGGGCTCGCCGGCCCGCACCTCGTCCGCCAGGCGCTTCAGGGGGTCCACGCGATC
>CAYZDB010000030.1:0-8852 GCA_964476985.1 uncultured Acidobacteriota bacterium
GAGCGCAGCGCGTCGGCCTCCGGCGTCGAGGCGCCGGCCGCCCCGGCCGCCTCGGCCAGGCCCAGCGCGGCCAGCGCGGCGGCGAAGCGCGCGGCCGCGGTCTGGGCGCGCAGCGCGGCGTCGGCGTCGAGCAGCGCGCGGTGGCTGGCCATCGACGGGATCGGGGCGTCGGCGCGCTTGGGCTGGACGACGGCGGTCTCCTCGAAGCCGATCCGGAGGCCGTAGACCAGGAAGTCGAAGGCCCCGCTGGCGGTGGTTTCGCGGCTGCGCACGACGATCTCGCGCGTGGTCAGCGACTCGACGTAGAGGTCGTTCCACTGGCCGCGCGGCGTGACGTGGGCGGTCAGGCCGAGCTCGGGGTGCGTCGTCATCGCGAAGGTCGGGTCGAGCGCGATCCGCGCGACGCCGTCGACCAGCCGGCCGCTGCCGCGGGTGTAGGTCGCGACCTCGCCCCCCTCGGGCGCGGTGTAGACGATGACCTTGTCCTTCTCGGCCGGGTGGTTCTGGACGAACGAGACCTGGCCGGTCCCCTGGATCTTGTAGGTGTCGACGGCGGTCGAGGCGTAGGTGCCGGAGTCGAAGTCCTCGAAGTAGCCGCCCCCGGAGACGCCGCCGGCCCGGATCCCCAGGTAGGAGGTCGACTGCTCGGTTTCCTCGGTGTAGCCCAGGTAGGCCTCGCCCAGCGGCAGCCCGCCGCCGTCGAGGTCCCAGGTCTCGAACGCGCCGCCGGCGAACGGGCCGTAGGCCAGGATCCCGGAGTCGTCGGCGCCGACGAAGGCCTGCCCGCCGCCGTCGGGGTCCTGGAAGAACCCGCCCGCGCCGGAGCCGGAGGCGATCGCGCCGAAGGCCCGCCCCTCGGTGTCGATCGTGCCCAGGTAGGCGTAGCCGTCGAGGCCGGCGCTGCCGGTCTCGGCGAAGAAGCCGCCGGCCTCGAGGCCGTACCCCTCGATTCCGAGGTCGCCGGCGGCGAGGTAGGCGTAGCCGCTGTCGTCGTTGTCCTCGAAGTAGCCACCCGAGGTGTTGCCGTAGCCTTCCAGGCCGACGTCGCCGCTGATCGCGACCACGGCGTGGCTGAACTCGAAGCGCTGGCCGGACGCGTCCCAGTAGAGCGAGGCGCCGGTCATCGTGCCGTTCCAGAACCAGATCGCGGCGTCGCCGTTGGGGCCGTTGTTGTTGATGAAGACGTTGTTGTCCTTCGTCTTGAGGCCCTTGGCGTTGGGGACCGACTTCGGCGTGGCGCCGGTCGCGGCGAGGGTCGAGGCGAGCAGGAGGACGAGGGCGGGAACGGCGAACGGTCTCATGGGTGGGCCTCCGGGGACGGGTGCGGACGGGCTGGCTCGCCCGAACTTGATACCCCGGGACGCCGGATCGGTCAATCCGAAGCGGATCCCGGGAGAGCGCAGTAAACTGCGCGTCGGCATGGGCCTCAAGGCGGACATCCTGAAGGTGGGCGACGCGCTGGTCGGGTGGCCGATCGCGGTGCTGCTCTCGCCGTTCGCGCGGCAGGGTACGCCGGCGGCGCTTTCGGAGGCTGCCGCGGGCGCGGGCCTGGCCGCGGCGGCGCCGCCGCGCCGGGCGCTGGTGATCCGGCCGGGTGGGATCGGCGACGCCGTGCTGTTCCTGCCGATGCTGACCGAGCTGCGCCGCGCCTGGCCGCAAGCCGAGATCGACCTGCTGGTGGAGAAGCGCAACGCGGGCGTGGTGCGCGGGCTGGGGCTGGTCGACCGCGTGCTGCTGTACGATCGATTCCCGGGCGGGCTGCCGCACGCGCTGGCCGCGCGCTACGACGTCGTGATCGACACCGAGCAGTACCACCGCGCGTCGGCGATCGTCGCGTTCCTGACGCGGGCGCCGCGGCGGATCGGCTTCGGCACGAACGTCCGCCGGCTGCTGCTGACCGACGCGCTGCCCTACGACCAGTCGGTGTACGAGGCCCGCTCGTTCCTGGAGCTGGCGCGGCGCGCGACCGGCCGGGAGCCGCGCTGGGATCCCGAGCAACCGTTCCTGCCGCTCGACCCCGAGGCCGTGCGCTTCGCCGCGCAGGCGCTGGAGCCGCTGGGGGACCGGCCGCGGGTCGCGATCCACCCCGGAGCGTCGATTCCCGAGCGCCGCTGGCCGCCCGAGCGCTACGCGGAGGTCGCGGCGCAGCTGGCGGCGCAGGGGGTCGGGATCGCCGTGCTCGGCGGGCGCGAGGACGTGAAGGCGGCCGCGGCGATCGCCGAGCGGCTGGCTGGACAGGCCGCCGTCAACCTCGCGGGGAAGAGCACGCTGGCCCAGGCGGCGGCGATCGTCGCGCAGGTCGACGTGTACGTCTCCGCCGACACCGGCGTGCTGCACCTGGCCTACGCGGTAGGGACCCGCACGGTCCACCTGTTCGGGCCCGGCGTGCTGTCGAAGTGGGGGCCGCCAGGGCACCGCTTCCGCAGCATCGCGGCCGACGCCCCGTGCTCGCCCTGCACGGTCTACGGCTACACGCCGCCCTGCAACCAGGGGAACGTCTGCATGCTGCGGATCGAGCCCGCGCGGGTGGTGCGCGAAGTGCTCGAGCAGCTCGCGCTGGCGGGGCGCGCGTGAGCGGGGCGGGGTCGGGGACGGGTCCGGGACCGGGCTCGGGACCGGGCTCCGCGCCGGGGCGGTTCGGCCAGGACTACTACCAGCGCGAGTTCGGGCTGGACGAGCTGAAGCGCTTCAACATGCACTGGTGGTCGGTGCGCTACTACGCGCTGCTGGCGCGGCGCCTGCTCCGGCGGGCCGGCGGGCGGCGGGTGCTGGAGATCGGCTGCGCGCACGGCTACACGCTGGCCTGGCTGGAGCGGGAGTTCGAGACGGTCGGGGTGGACATCTCGGACTACGCCGTCGGCCGCGCGAAGCAGAACGCGCCGCGCTCGCAGACCTTCGTCGCCGACGTGCTGGGGGAGCTGCCGCCGCCGGTCGCCGCGGGAGGGTTCGACCTGGTGCTGGCCAAGTACGTGCTAGAGCACCTGCCGCGGCCCGACGAGGCGCTGGCGCGGATCGCGCGGCTGCTGGCGCCGGGGGGTGCGCTGCTCTACTCGGTGCCGGAGATGCGCTCTCCCGGCCGGCGCTTCCGCGGGCCCGAGTGGTACGCCTTCAAGGACGAGACGCACGTCTCGCTGCTGGAGGCGCCGGAGTGGCTGCGGCTGACGGCCGCGGCGGGGCTGGCGGTCGAGCGGGCCTTCTCCGACGGGCCGTGGGACATGCCGTACCTCAAGCGGATGCCGAAGCTGCCGCAGTACGCGCTCTTCAGCCTGCCGACGATCGCGACCGTGCTCCTGGCGCGGCCGCTGATCCCGGCCGGCTGGGGCGAGAACCTGATCGTCGTGGCCCGCCGCCCGCGCGGGCCGGAGGGCCAGCCGTGAAGCCGTCCACAGTGATCACGCTCGTCGCGCTGGCCCTGGCGCTGGTCGCCGTCGCCGTCTTCTGGGGGGCGCGCGACAACGAGTTCGTCTGGGACGACCCGATCGTCTTCCAGCAGCAGCTGCCGTACTTCGACAGCTTCGACAACGTCTTCTTCCCGCCCAAGGGGATCCCGCAGTTCGGGGAGAACTACTACCGGCCGCTCATCATCGTCACCTACCAGCTGGACGAGAAGGTCGCGGCGTCGCTCTGGCCGCTGGAGAAGCGCGAGGAGGCGCGGCGGATCGTGTACCACACGACGCCGGTGCTGTGGCACGCGGCGGCGACGGTGCTGGTCTTCCTGCTGGGGATCGTGCTGACGCGGATGGTGCGGCCGGAGGGGCTGGGCAGCGCGGGCGAGCCGGCCGGCCCGGCCGGTTCGGCGGGGCTCGCGGGGCTGGCCGGGTCCGCCGCAGCGGGCCTGCTCTTCGCGGTCCACCCGATTCACACCGAGTCGGTGGCGTGGATGGCGGGACGGTCGGACGTCGTGTGCGCGGTCTTCTTCCTCGGATCGGTGCTGCTCTACCTGGTCCACCGGGCGACGCAGAACCTGGCCTGGCTGCTGGCCGCGGCCGCGGCGGCGCTGGGGGCGATGCTCTCCAAGGAGACCGGGGTCGGCGTGCTGCTGCTGGTGCCGCTGATCGACTGGATGACGGTACCGGGGACGGGGCTGGGCGGCGGGGAGCGGGTCCTCTCGCGCGCGGAGCGGCGGGCGGACCAGCGCGCGGCGGCGAAGGGCGGGAAGGGGTCCAAGGGAGCGAAGGCAGCGCCGGGCGCCGGAGCGATGCGGCATCCCGTCGGGAAGGGCTGGGCGCTTCGCTGGGGGCTGTTCGCTGCCGCGGGCGTGTTCTATTTCCTGGTCCGGAGCAGCGCGTTGGCGGGATCGGGGAGCCCGTTCCGCGCCGGGGAGCTGGGGTTCGTGGACCAGCTCGTGCAATTCAACCAGCGGGCGCTGGCGGCGCTGGGCTGGTACGTCCAGAAGCTCGTCTGGCCGCCGCCGCAGTCCGCGTTCGTGGCGGAGATGCCGGGGTGGCCGACGGTGCTCGCGGCGGTCGCGGTTGTGGCGGCCTCGGCAGCACTGCTCCTGAAGTGGCACGACTGGGCCGGGTGGGGGCGCGAAGGGGTCGCGCTCGGGCTGTTCTACGCCGCGCTCGCGCCGTCCCTGGCGATCGCGCTGTTCTCGATCTCCGAGACGCCCCTGGCGGAGCGCTACCTGTACATCCCCAGCGCGGGGGCGCTGCTGCTGTTCGGGTTCCTGCTCGAGCGGGCGGCGGTGCGCTGGCTGCCGGAGGGGAAGCCGGCGCTGCAGCAGGGCGCGGTGGCGGGCGTGGCGCTGTTGATCGCGCTGCCGGCGGCGGCTGCGACGGTGCAGCGGGCCGAGGTCTGGCAGAGCGACCTCGCCTTCTGGCAGGACGCCGTGGTCAAGGCGCCGCGGCAGGGGATTCCGCACCTGCACCTGGGGATCGCGTACGCCACGCAGGGGAAGACCGAGGCCGCGGCCGAGGAGTACAAGCTGGCGCTGCAGTACTACGACGACCGGGAAGGGCGGGCCAAGGCGCACAACAACCTCGGCTCGGCCTACCTGCGGCTCGAGCGCTACGAGGAGGCGATCGAGCAGTTCAAGGGGGCGCTCGAGCAGGACCCGGAGTACGCCACGCCGTACTACAACTGGGCGCTCGCGTCGCTCTACCTGGCGCAGAAGGGGCGGCGCGAGGGGCGGATGGAGGAGGCGCAGCGCCGCTACGGCGAGGCGCTCGCGCAGCTGCAGCGCGCGATCGAGATCAACCCGCGCTACCCGAAGGCCCACCTGCGGCTGGGGATGGAGCTGATGACGATGGGGCGGACCGACGAGGGGCGTTCGCACCTGCAGCAGGTCGTGCAGATGGCGCCGGCGTCGGCGGAGGGGATCGAGGCGCGGCGGATCCTGGCGGGCGAGCCCAGGAAGTGAGGGAGGCGGGATGCGGCTGATCCTGGTTCGTCACGCGATCGCCGAGGACCGGGCGGTGTGGGCCGAGCGTTCGAAGGACGACGGCCTGCGCCCGCTGACCCCGGACGGCCGCGACCGGATGAAGCGCGCCGCGCGCGGCCTGGCGGCGCTCGAGCCGAAGGTCGCGCTGCTGGCGACGAGTCCCCTGGTCCGGGCCCGGGAGACGGCCGAGATCCTGGCGCGGGCCTGGGGCGGGCTCGAACCGGTCGAGTCGCCGCTGCTGGCCCCCGCAGCCTCGCCGGCTTCGCTGAGCGCGTGGCTGGGGCGGCAGCGGGGCGCGGACACGGTGGCGCTGGTCGGGCACGAGCCCGACCTGGGCGAGGCCGCGGCCTACTGGCTGAGCGGCGGCGCGGCCTCGTTCCTCGCGTTCAAGAAGGGGGGCGCGGCGCTGATCGAGTGCGCCGCGGCGCCGCGGGAGGGGGGCGGCGTGCTGCAGTGGTTCCTGACGCCGGGGCAGCTGAGGGCGCTGGCGTAGCGACGCACTGCAGCCGGCAGTCAGATCCGGCGCTCGCAGCGGAAGCGTTGGGCCGCTTGCGGGGGGCCGAGGCGCCATGTGAGGTCCAGCGGGGCACAGCCGGCGACGGCGAGCGTATCGCGCTCGTGGAGCGCGGCGTGGTGCGTGGCGCAGAGGGAGACGCGGTTGGCGGGGCTGTCGCTGCCGCCGCGGGAGCGGAAGACGACGTGGTGATCGTGGATCGCGGCGCGGGCGGTGCAGCCCGGGGCGGTGCACCGGAAGCCGTCGCGGCGATAGACGGGGTCGCCGGGTCGACGAGAGCAGTCGCGGGGGTCGTCCCAGGTGAGAGCGGCGTCCTCGAGCAGGGCGAGCAGGCCGACCCAGCTGGGGACGCGGCGGGCTCGGACGGAAAACATCCGGGCTGCGAGGAGGGAGGGGAGGGCCGGGGTGACGGGCCAGTCCTGGGTCCAGGGGACGGAGTCTGCGAGGTCGGAGAGACCGCGGCGAGCGGACTCGATGGCGGCACGCAGGTCGTCCGCGAGGGCCTCGGAGAGGCGGATGCGGAGAAGAACGTCCGGGCGGGTGTCGTGCCGCTGTAGCGCGTGTTGCGCGGCCTGGAGGTCGAGACGCCGGGCGATCCCGGGCTCGCGGCGGAGAGACCTGGCCCAGCCGGCGTCGGGGAGGGGGAGGACCTGGACCTGGCCATGCGGGGGACTCGCGTGCTGGCTGTGCGCGCACTGCTCGTGCCGGATGCGCTCCGGGCCTTCGGGCCCGCCTCGCGCCGCGTCCGCGCCCTCGCCGGGCCCAGCGGGCTCTTCTTCCCTTGGTGCTTCGTCTGACCAGTCCACCGCATCCCGGGTCTCCGCCGGCAGTTCCAGCGCGCGACGGCACAATGCGCGGGCTTCGTCGCGCAGCCGCTTGACGGTGGCCTCGCGGGCGCGGCGCAACCAGGCGCGCTCGACCTCGTCCGGGACGGGGCCACGGCCGAGCGTGCGCAGCACGACGAGCAGGGCGTCGAGGGGAATCCGTCCGCATTCGTAGGCTTCGCGGAGGAGCGGGAGGGAGGCGAGCCGGCGGGCGACCCGGACACGGTCCTCGAGCAGCGTGGAGGGGAGTCCTAGGCGGGATTCGGCGTAGTGGCCGATGCCGGTGAAACCGAGCGTGACCCAGGCGCCGCGGCGCGAGAGTTCGAGGGCGACCTCGCCGAGTCGGCGCATGAGGGCGTCCTCGAGCGCGACGAGGCGGGCGATCTGGTGGTCGAGATCGAGCGGTCCGCCGGAGCCGGCGGAGGCAGCGAGCAGGTGGAATTCGGCGAGTGAGGCCTCGGCCCGCTGGAGCACTGCGTCGAGCCCGGACCGGGGGTCGGCGTTCGAGACGGCGACCAGGTGGGCCCAACCACCGGCAACACGCTCGAGCCGTGCCTCGCGGGAGGAGCGGGACATGCGAGCCGCGCGTCGCCGCTGGGCGCCGCACGCGACGCGCAGCCCGTGAGGCCCGAGCCGTCGCCGGAGAATTCCGAGCGCGCTGGAGCCGAACCTCCAGTCGTTCGCGACGGCGGGGCCTTCCGGTGCCGCGCGCGCTTCCCCGGCGCAGTCTGCGGCGCGCTCGGCTGATGCGTCGTGCCCGTAACCCGGTCTCGCGCTGTCCCTTCCTGCGTCGCCGGCCTCGCCCTTCCGGCCGAGTCCATCCGCCAGTGCCTCCGCGAGAATCGATTCGACCCCCGCCTCGAGCGAGACGTCCCGCCCGGCCAAGGCGCGATGCAGGTCAAGGACCTCCTCGAACGCGGCCTTCACCGCAGCCGGCACGTGGATCTCCACCACGCATCGCGCCTCCTCGTCGAGTCCGGCTTCGGGCGGCACGCCTTGGCCCTGCTTCAGCGCGGCGAGGGGACCGCTCCCGTGGGCCGCAGCGGGCGGCGCGTCGCCACCGCACGCCTGCGCCCGATCGGGCTCCGCCCGGACGGCCGCGTCAGTCGACAGCGCGTCCCGGACCTCTGCCCGCAACACGCGCAGCGGCACCTCCCGAGCCCGCGCGATCCAGGACGCCAGCCGGGCGTCTGCATCCATTCTTGCGGCCCCGGCAGCTTCCGCCCGGAGAACGGCGCGAGCCACCAGCCGGGCTGCTTCCGCCCCCAGCGGGAGCCCGTCATCATCCGCGGTCAGTGCACGGGCAAGCAGCGGAAAACGCTCGAGCGCCGCTCCCAGATCGGCGAGTTGCCGCAACCAGCGGGAGGTGCGACCGAAGCGTTCACGCGCGTGATCCTCCAGCCTCGCCGCGCCGCAGGGAGACCAGGCCCGGGCCCCCACGAAGGCCGCCGCTGCGCGGGCGAGCGGCACGATCAGCCGGTCGTGCGCGAGGCGCAGCTCCAGCGCCAGGCGGTCGAGCCGGATCGATCGTGCCGACGGAGAAGGAAACGGCGCGGTGGCCGCCTCGCCGGTGGCGGCACGCGGCATGCCACGAACCCGGTCGCGCTGGTCTACCCCGTATCCTGGACCGCGCTCGCGGACCTCGGATGCGATGTCGTCGGGGCCGTGCTCTCGTCCCGCACCGAACGCCTGGGCCGCGCATCCGGCATCGCGATTGCCGGCAGCGAGGGCGCGGGACGCCCGAGCGTCTGTTGCAGCCCACCAGCGGTTCCGTCCCATCCGGCCTGGAGCGTGCGCCGCGGCGAGGTCCGGCGGACGTATCGCGACGGAGAGAGGCCCGATCCAAGGCCGCACCGCGCACCACGGTTCTTGGCGCGGTACGAGAGGTCGCCTGATGTGAGTCGCCGCCTTCATCGCCTGAGTATATCAAATACCATACAGAAAACCATGTTTGTCGTTGGAAAAAACTGCCCGGCCTGTCCCGCTTGCGGGACGCGGCGCATCGGGAAGCGGTCCAGGTCGGCACCGGTCGCACAGAGTGCGGGCGCGACGCGCGCCACGCGACCTGTGTGCACCGCGCAGACCGCGTGAGCGGTGAGGTCGGAGCAAGGAGTGCGCCCCCCGCAAGCTG
>CAYZDB010000030.1:8952-15885 GCA_964476985.1 uncultured Acidobacteriota bacterium
GCGCAGACCGCGTGAGCGGTGAGGTCGGAGCAAGGAGTGCGCCCCCCGCAAGCTGTCCGGCCCGCATGCGCCGCGCGGTCCGCAAGCTGCCCCGCCCGCATGCGCCGCGCGGCCCGCAAACTGTCCGGCCCGCAAGCTGCCCCGCCCGCATGCGCCGCGCGGCTCGCAAGCTGTCCGGCCCGCAAGCTGCCCCGCCCGCATGCGCCGCGCGGCTCGCAAACTGTCCGGCCCGCAAGCTGCCCCGCCCGCATGCGCCGCGCGGCCCGCAAGCTGCCCGGCCCGCGTGCGCCGCGCGGCTCGCATCGCCGCGCGGCACGCATGGCGCGGGCCCCCACGCTGCCCCGCGGGAGCAGGGTTCCAGCCATGTCACGTGGATCGCGGTTGCAGCCCTCCGACTCGCGCGCCGCGACCTGGAAGCCGTCGAAGACGCCCGCGCTCCGGCCGCGGCCGGGGGGCCGCCGCCGCCGCGCGCCACCCGGCACTTCGCCCGAGGCCCCGCTTCCGCGACGGCGCGACCGCCGGGCTCCTGCGGAACCCGGTCACACCGTGGCGGTACACTCCGTCCGGCTCAGGTCCACCGGACCGTTCCGTGCGGCAGATCCAGAACGAGGATCAGGCCCGGGTGACGAAGACGAGTCGAGGGCAGGACGCGCCGCCGCGGCTCGTCCGAGCCGGATAGCAGGAGAGAGCAGCACAGCCGGCGGCATTTCAAGCCGCACTGGCAGTATCATGCCTCCGGATACGCGACACCAGCCCACCATGCCCCGCGCGAAGACCGTGAAACGCCGCTCGAAGAAGGCGGGGCCCGCCCCGGCGCCGCGGCGCGAGCGCGTTTCGCCGCCGCGGCGGCCGCAGGACGCGGGGCTGCCCCGCAAGGCCGCCGCCCGCACCGTCGCCGGTACCGTCACCGCCGCCGCGCGCCGCAAGGCCGGCGCGGCGCGCTTCCCGATGAAGGTCGCGGCGATCGACGTCGGCTCGGCCGCGATCCGCTTCCTGGTCGCCGAGTTCGTCGCGCCGGGGCGCTTCGTCCCGCTGGTGAGCGAGCGGCTGCCGATCCGGCTCGGGCACGGCGTCTTCCTCTCCGGACGGCTGCTGCCGGACTCGATGGACGCGGCGGTCGAGGCCTTCAAGGGGTTCCGGTCCGCGATGAAGCGGCTGGGGGTCACGCGCTACCGGGGCCTGGCCACCAGCGCGGTGCGCGAGAGCCGCAACGGCGAGGAATTCCTGGCGCGCGTCAAGCGCCAGGCCGGGATCACGCTCGAGACGATCACCGGCTCGGAGGAGGCCCGGCTCTTCTACCTCGCGGTGAAGAACCGGGTCCCGCTGGGGCCGGAAGGGGCGCTGCTGGTCGACCTCGGCGGCGGCAGCGTCGAGGTCGCGCTGGTCGACGACCGCGGGATCCGCTGGATCGAGTCGCACACGATGGGCTCGGTCCGGCTGCTCGAGGAGCTGGCCGGGGCGGGCGAGGAGCCGGGGCGCTTCTCGCGCCTGCTGGCCGAGTACGTCGCGACGCTGCGCCTGCCCAGCTTCACCGCCGGCAAGCGTCCCGCGGCCTTCATCGCCACCGGCGGCAACATCGAGGCGCTGGCCAAGCTGGCCGGCGCGCCGTCGCGGCTGGACGGCGTGGCGGTCCTGCCGCTGGCGGGAATGCGCCGCACGATCGCCACGCTCTCGCGGCTGTCGTACCGCCAGCGGATCGAGCAGCTCGGGCTGCGCGAGGATCGGGCCGACATCATCCTGCCGGCGGCGCTGCTCTACGAGCGGCTGGCCTCGCTGGCCGACGCGCGCGAGATCCTGGTCCCGTTCGTCGGGATCAAGGAAGGGATCGTGCTCGACCTGGTCGACGACCTGACGACCCACCGCGCGCACGAGGACCGCGCGATGCAGCTGGCGTACGAGGGGGCGGTCGCGCTGGGGCGGCGCTACATGTTCGACGAGGGGCACGCCACGCACGTCGCGCGGCTGGCCGGCTCGATCTTCGACCAGCTGGCCGAGCGGCACGGCCTGACCGCCGAAGACCGGCGGGTCCTGGTGGCCGGTGCGGTGCTGCACGACATCGGCTCGTTCGTCAGCACCAAGCGGCACCACAAGCACACGCTCTACCTGGTCTCGGCCTCGGAGCTTCCCGGCTTCTCGCCGGCCGAGATCCAGCTCGTCGCCAACGTGGCGCGCTACCACCGCAAGACGGAGCCGGCGGCGCACCACGAGGCCTACACCCGGCTCGTGCCCGCCGACCGCGAGCGGGTGCGCCGCCTGGCGGCAATCCTGCGGCTGGCCGACGCGATGGACCGCGAGCATCGGCAGAAGGTGCGCAGCGTGCGCATCGTCGAGAAGAAACGCAACCAGCTGGCGATCCGGCTCGAGGGGGATGGGGACCTCCTGCTCGAGAACTGGGCGCTCAAGCGCAAGGCGCCGCTGTTCGCGAAGGCCTTCAAGGCCAAGCTGACCTTCCGCGGCGCGACGGAGAACTGAGATGGCGAAGGCGACGAAGAAGGCGGTCCGGCGCGCGCCGGGCAAGGCGCCGGCGGGCTTGGCGGCGCGGGTGCTGGCGCTGCGCGGCGAGATCGTGCAGGCGCTCGAGGTCTACCTCGACCAGTCGGACGCCGTGCTGGCCGCGCTCGAGGCGCGGCTGGGCGGGAAGGGGGCCGCGCTGCCCGAGGCCGACGCGGCGAAGCTGACCCGCGCGCTCGACAAGCTGGAGGGCAAGCTGAAGCCGGCCCGCGGCCGCGCCAAGGACCTGGCGCGGATCGAGAAGCTGCTGGAGGCGATCGAGAAGGCGCTCGACGGCGGTGGGGCAAAGCCGGCGAAGTCGCCGAAGGCGCCGAAGGCGGAGCCCGCGAAGGCCGATGTGGCGAAGAACGCCGTCGCGAAGGCTGCCAAGCCGAAGGCAAAGCCCGCCAAGCCGAAGGCGAAGCCGCGGGCGTAGCGCGTGGACCTGGAAGGCGGCGGCGTCGCGGGGGGCGCGTCCGGCGCGGCGCCGCGCCGCGTGCACGCCTTCCCGCTGCCGCACGGGCTGCCCGAGGCGCGGCTGCTGGCGGCCGTGGCCGGGGCGGGGTTCGCCGCCGGGCCGGCGCACGAGGCGGAGTCGGCGCAGCTCTTCCTCGACACGCACGGCGGCGGGCTGTTCAAGAGCGGCCTGCGGCTGGCGCGGCGGATCGACGACGGGCGCCTGGAGCTGTTCGAGGACGGGCGGCTCGTCGCCGAGGCGGAGGCCGCGGGGATCGCCGCGCTCCCCGCGTCGGGCGCGCTCGCGGAGCGCGTCGCCGAGGCGGCGGGCGGCGAGCGGCTGCTCTCGCTGCTGCTGGTCGAGAGCCGCGAGCGCGCCTGGGAGCTGACCGGGCCGGGCGGCGAAGCGGGACGGGTCGCGATCGCGGCCTGGACCTTCCGCAACCCGCACCGGCGCCAGACGGCGCGCGGCGGGCGCCTGCTGCTGGTCGAGGCCGAGGAGGGCGAGCCGGCGTTCCGGCTGACCGCCGCGCTGGGCCCGCTGGCCGGGCCGATGCCGGGGCCGCCCGATCCGCTGGTCGCCGGTCTCACCGCGCTGGGGCTCGCGCTGCCCGGCGCGCCCGTCCCGCCCGAGCTGAAGCTGCTCCCCGAGGACGACCTGGTGCGCGCGGCGCGCAAGGTGCTCGCGCGGCAGGCCTACAAGATGACCGCGAACCTGGAAGGGACGCGGCTCGACCTGGACCCCGAGTTCCTGCACGACCTGCGCGTTGCGACCCGCCGCTCGCGGTTCGCGCTGCGGCTGCTGCGCGGTTGGTTCGGGAGCGCGCACTGCGAACCGCTGCGCGACGAGTTGCGCTGGATCGGCGGGCTCCTGGGGACGGTCCGCGACCTCGACGTCTTCATCGACCGGCTGGAGCACGACCTGGCGCGCGCCGAGGCCGATCCGGCGGCGGTCGAGAAGGTGTTGCGCCTCCTGCACCGCAAGCGCGACGCGGCGCGGCGCGAGTTGGTGCCCGCGCTCGACTCGGCGCGCTTCGCCGCGATCCTCGACGGGCTGCGTGGGCTGACGCCCGAGCCGGAGGCGCTGGCCGAGGCGGCGGGGCGGTACGCGGCGGAGCGCGCGGCACGGGAGGCGCGGGCAGAGAACGAGGCGGGTGGGCCCGCGTCGTCGGAGGCGGCGGAAGCGGAGGGCGCCGGATTCTCGGCGGATGCCGAGGCGGCCCGCGCGGCGGCCGGCGCGGCGGCCGGCGAGTCCGCCGCCGAGTCCGCCGAAGTCCCGCTCGCGGCCGAGATCGCCCCGCGGCTGGTCGCGCGCGCCGCACGCCGCGTCCTGCGCTGGGAGAAGCGGCTGGAGGGCCCGCCCTCCGCGGCCGACCTGCACGCGCTGCGGATCCTGTTCAAGGGGCTGCGCTACACCTGCGAGTTCTTCATCGAGCTGCTGACGGAAGAGGAGCGCAAGCTGATCCGCGCCCTCGTCGCGCTGCAGGACTGCCTGGGCGAGCACCAGGACGCGGTCGTGGCGCAGGCCGAGCTGGAGGCGCTGATCGCCCAGCGCGTCACCGCCCGCGCCGGCGCCGCCGAGCTGCTGGCGCTGGGCGGACTGGTGCAGGTCCAGCGCGAGCGGCGCGCGGAGCGGCGCGCGCAGTTCGACGTGCTGTGGCGGAAGACGCGCGGGCGGGTGAAGCGGCTGCGCGACGCGGCGGGGTGAGGGGGGGTTCGAGGACTCCAGGAGCGAGAATCGTCCCGCGCCCAGGTTGATCTGCAGCACCGACCGCGCGCATGATCCACTTGCGATCGGCGGAAGGTCACGCCGGGCAGGGGGCAACATGACAATCAGAGTACTCCGCCAAACTCTGCTGGGGGGGGGGCGTAAGCCGCGCTGCGCGCGCAACGGCCCTCGTGGTCGTCGCCGCAATCGTCCATCCCGGATCGGCTCTTGCGACTCCTCCGGACCTTGACTCGACGACGCTCGATCAGAACGCGGTCGTTGCGTCGGCACCCGGCGTTCCGGACCGGTCGATCTATGCGGGCTTCGAGAACAACGAGAATGTTTCCTTGTACTCCGGCAACCTCCTGATCACCCACGCGAGCAGTCCGAGCTACCCGCTCGACGGCGGCGGCTCGTTCGGGCTGGTTCGCTCCTACAACAGCCTCCGGGTCCGGCGGGACCGCGTCCGGTACAAGAACGAGGATACCTCGCACGTGTTCCACGTCCTGCTCAATGGCCGAAGCTGGGTCGGGTTCGGTTGGACGATGCATCTCGGTCGAGTGTTCCAGCGGGCGAAGCACAACTCGTTTGGTCCCGAGGACTTCAACAACGAAGGGCGCGACCTGTTCTTCGTCGACTCCCTCGGGACAGAGCATGACATGCTTCACCAGAAGGAAGCCCACCCCCTGCTGAAGTTCTCTCTCGTCCCAGCGCAAGGGACAGATCCGGCCCACTACGAGGTGACTACCGAAGACGGAACGAAGTATCGACTCGAGCAGATCGTGACGGACGATGTTCCTGGGGACGGAAAGGGCTGGATTCGGAATCACGATCGCAACGGGTGGTACGCAACGCGAATCGAAGACGTCCACGGCAACGGCGTCGAGATCCAATATTCGCGCTCCGGGCCCTATCCGGAGGCGATCTCGCGCATCCGATCGATCAACGACGCCGCGATGGAGATCACGACGCAACTGTGGACCGCCGGCGACAGCAACGACGACGACCTGCTTCTCGACGGGTCCGGCAACAAGATCTGGAGTCCGACGTTCGTCGGGATGCTGAAGGAGATTCACGCCACTGGTTTCAAGGGAACGCGTGGTGCGCCACAGGCTGTCGTGTACAAGTTCGTATATGGCATCCAGTCGGAGACGGACGACGGGCAGCTCGTGGATGTCCCCGTGCTGGCGAGGGTGATTCTGCCGAAGATGTCGGGCTCAGCGTCCGGCGCAATCGATTACGGGTATCGCCGCGGAGTGCTCGGACGAGGCGTCGATCCGGGATCGGCGGCGCTTCTCGATCGGGTCGTGTATCCGCTAGGCGGTGCTTCGACCTACCAGTACGAGGAGTGGGTCTGTGGCGTCAAGATTACCAGCGAGGACGTCAACGGCGGGGAACCACGATACTGCCTCGGAGTTTCGGAGAGGATTCTCTTCCCGGGCGGGCTCGGGGCCAGCGGCGATGGTATTGGACAGCCCAGAAGCGTGTGGCGGTGGGAGAGGGCTTTCCGACTTGATCCGGGCGCACTGTCGGTTTGCCGTGAGGACATCCCCGTGATCAATCGGTTCCGGGAAATCGGTCCAGACGGACTGGTGACTGAATCGACGTTCCACGGTCACCCGTGTGCGGTCGTTGAGAACGTCGACCCGTGCATCTCGGCCGCCCCGGCCGGCTTGTTGAAGACTCATACGATCTTCGCATCCGATGGCGTGACCCCTAGCCGTTCTGAGGTTCACAAGTACGACTACACGTGCTATTCCAATCTCACCGAGAGCTACGCGATCGCGCCGATGGAGAGTGAGGTGGAGACGACATTCCATCACGAGGGGGCGACCTGCTTCGAGAGTTCGTCAAGTTGGCCGAAGAAGATCGTGGAGAGGAACTACCAGCGGACGGGCTGGAACGAGTGGCGGGTCTCCGTCCTCGACCGCCCGGCCACCGGGAATCCGCTCGTGTCGCGGCGGCGGCTGACCTACGTCCACTACGACGAGGACGCCCCCGGCTCGTCCGTCCCGGCACCGGCCTGCCGCAAGACGGCACACATCCTCAGCCGGGCCGCCTTCGCGTTCGTCGAGGAGGGGACGGCGTCGGACGGCCGCCGCTACGAGGTCCAGTTCGCCCACTCCGGAGACAGCGGGACAGCCGGATGCACCGGCCAGATGACCCGACTGCGCGCGCTGCAGGCCTGGCAGGCTGCAGGGTTCGCTCCCACCGGCACGGCGATTCCCGGGCCGACCTCGGACCGCGACCTCGTCTCGGACCTGGGCTACAGCGACCGC
>CAYZDB010000031.1:0-12935 GCA_964476985.1 uncultured Acidobacteriota bacterium
CTCGCGCAGGACCGTCATCGTGTGGTCCACGTCCACCAGGACGGTGGGCGGGTAGAAGAAGCCGGGGCCCGCGGGGGTCGAGCCTCCGGTCAGCGCGCGGGCGCCCTTTGCCAGCGCGTCTGCCACGTGCTCCTCGACCGTCCGTCGCTGCCGCTCGAGGGTGAGCGGGCCCATCTCGCCGCCTCCCCCCTCCCCGGCCCCTTTCAGCGCGCGGGTCTCCTCGAGCACCTTCGCGAGGAAGGCGTCCCTCACCTCCTTCTCGACGTAGACCCGCTCGACCGAGGCGCAGGTCTGTCCCGCGTTCATGAAGGCGGCCCACACGATGCCCTTGGCCGCCCGGTCGAGGTCGGCGTCGCGGCAGACGATCGCCGGGTCCTTGCCGCCGAGTTCCAGCAGGACCGGCGTCAGGTTCGCGGCGGCGGCGGTCATCACCTTGCGGCCCGTCGCGGTGCTGCCGACGAAGACGATCTTGTCCGGGCGCGGGTCGGCCGCCAGCGCCGCGGCGACCGCGTCGTCGGTCGCGACGACGTTCACGACGCCGTCCGGCAGCCCCGCGCGGCCCGCCAGCGCGCCGATCCGCAGGCCGCTCAGCACCCCCGCGGGGGCCGGCTTGAGCACGACCGTGTTCCCCGCGGCCAGCGCCGTGGCGACGATCGGCAGCGGCAGCGCCAGCGGGAAGTTCCACGGCGTGATCGCGAGCACGACGCCGCAGGGGACCCGGACGATGCGCGCCTGCTTGTGCGCCTGCAGCAGCGAGTGGGCCTCGACCGGCTCGTCCTGCAGCGCCGCCTCGGCGTGCTCCGCCAGGTGCGCCAGCGCGTCGAGCGAGGGGAGGATCTCCGCCGCCCAGGCCTCCGCGACCGGTTTCCCCTGCTCGCGCGAGACGAGCCGCGCCAGCTGCTCCGCTTCGGCCAGCAGCGCCGCGCGCAGCGCGTCGAGCGCGCGCGCCCGCGCGCGGACCGGGGTCGCGCTCCAGGCGGGGAACGCGGCGCGTGCGGCGTCGAAGGCCGCCCCCGCCTGCTCCGCGTCCAGGCGCTCGACGGCCGCGAAGGGCTCGCCCGTCGCCGGATCGGTCGCCGGCGCGAGGCCGGCGCGTCCCTCGACCTCGCGCCCACCGATCCAGGAGCGGGTGCGCGGCAGCGCGGCGAGGGCGGCGTCGGGAAGGCTCACGCCGGCATTGTAGCGGCGCGGCCGGACCGGCCGCTCCGCTTGCCGGGCCGGTCAGTCGAACTGGACCGTGCGCGCCGGGATCCAGCCCCGGCCGCCGCCCTCGCGCTCGGCCCAGAGCCAGCCGCCGTAGGCGCGGTGGACGGTCAGCCGGTCCCCCGGGGCGGCCTCGAGTTCGGTCGCGTCGTAGTCGGCGCGCAGCGCCGCGCGCCCGCCGTCGCGCTCGAGCCAGGCCTCGGGGACCCAGCCTTCGCAGCCGTCGGCGGCGCGGCAGCGGAACCAGAGCGGCCACTCGTCGTCGCGCCGCCCGACGGCGACCTCCTCGCCCGCGCGCAGCCGCAGCGCCGGCCCCGCGGCCGGGCGGTGGACGGCGATCGCGCGGGCGCGGCGCGGCGGGTTCATGGCGGCGACGGGAGTCGTCACGGCGCGCTCCGGTCAGGGCCCGAGGTAGACGGCCAGCGTCCCCGCGCCGACCGCGAAGGCGAGGGCCGCGAAGGCCAGGCGCAGCCGCTCGACGGGCCAACGGCCGGCCAGCCCGGCGCCGGCGCGGCTCCCGAGGATCGAGGCCGCGGCGAACGGCAGGACCCTCCCCCACGGCAGCGCGTCGAGCGCGGCGAGCGCGCCCGCCAGCGCGCCGGCGCAGTTGAGCGCGATCACGGCGAGGCTGGTCGCGATCGCCTCGGGGAGGCCGAGCCCGACCGCGGCCACCAGCGCCGGGACGATCCGGAAGCCGCCCCCCACCCCGAGCACGCCGGAGAGCAGGCCGACCGCGAGCGCGCTCGCGAGCAGGCGGGCCCGCGCCGGCCGCGGCGGAGCGGCGTCCTGCCCGCGCGACGCGGCGTCCGGTCCGGGCGGCGCGGCGCCGCCCCCGGATCCGCGCAGCATCCGCCAGCCAACGAACAGCGCGAGCGCGCCGAAGGCGATCATCAGCGCGCGCGGCGGGACCATCCGCCCCAGCCGGCCTCCGGCGAGCGCGGCCCCTCCGGCGACGAGCGCGAACGGCAGCGCCGCGCGCCAGCGCAGGCGCCCGTCGCGCGCGTGGGTCGCCGCCCCCGCGGCCGCGCTCCCGCCGACCGAGATCAGGCTCGCCGCGACCGCCTGGTGCGGGGTCAGGCCGGCCGCTCCGATCAGCGCCGGCAGCGTGAGGATCGATCCCCCCGCACCGGTCAGCCCGAGGACCCCGCCCGTGACGAGGCCGGCAAGCACCGTCGCGGCGAGTCGCAGCGCGTCGCTCTCCATCGCGCCCCATGTAACCACAATTGACATCCCCCGCGCCGCGTGGCCTCATGATCTCCTCGCCGCGCGCCGCCGAGGCCCCGCGAGCTTCCCTTTCGCGGGGATCCCGAGGACGGTCCATGGATCCCGCGTTCCTGTCGCGCCTGCAGTTCGCCCTGACGATCGGCTTCCACTACATCTACCCGCCGCTGTCGATCGGGCTCGGGCTGGTGCTGGTGGTGATGGAAGGGCTGTACCTGCGCACCCGCAACCCGCTCTACCAGCAGATGACGCGCTTCTGGGTCCGGGTCTTCGGCCTGACCTTCGCGATCGGGGTCGCCACCGGGATCGTGATGGAGTTCGAGTTCGGCACCAACTGGGCCGCCTACTCGCGCTTCGTCGGCGACGTCTTCGGCAGCGCGCTGGCGGCCGAGGGGATCTTCGCCTTCTTCCTGGAGTCCGGGTTCCTGGCGCTGCTGCTGTTCGGCTGGGACAAGGTCGGGCCGGGGATCCACTTCCTGTCGACCGTGATGGTCTGCGCCGGCGCCCACTTCAGCGCGATCTGGATCGTCGTCGCCAACTCCTGGATGCAGACCCCGGCCGGCTTCCACATCGTCGGCGAGGGGGCCGCCGCGCGGGCCGAGATCACCGACTTCTGGGCGATGGTCTTCAACCCCTCCTCGGTCGACCGGCTGATCCACACGATCGTCGGCGCCTGGTCGGCGGGCGCGTTCCTGGTCGTCTCGGTCTCGGCCTTCTACCTGCTGCGCCGGCGGCACCTCGACTTCGCCAGGGCCTCGATGAAGATCGGGCTGGCGGTCGCGCTGGTCGCGGCGCTGGCGTCGTTCGTGACGGGCGACCTGTCGGCCAAGGGGGTGGCGCGGAACCAGCCAGTGAAGCTGGCCGCGATGGAGGGGGTGTTCGAGCCCTCGGCGCCGGCCCCGCTGCACCTCGTCGGCTGGGTCGACGAGCAGGCCGGGCGCACCGTCGGGATCGCCGTGCCCGGCCTGCTGAGCTGGCTGGTCCACGGCGACGCGGCCCGGCCCGTCGCCGGCCTCCCGGCCTTCCCGCGCGACGAGTGGCCGCCGGTCCAGGTCGTCTTCCAGTCGTTCCACGCGATGGTCGCGATCGGCGGCGCGCTGCTCGGGCTGGCGCTCGTCGCCGTGGCGCTGCTGCCGCGCGGCCGGCTGTGGGAGGCGCGCTGGTTGCTGCGGCTGCTGGTCCTGTCGGTGCTCGGCCCGCAGCTCGCCAACCAGTTCGGCTGGGCCGTCGCCGAGGTCGGCCGCCAGCCCTGGATCGTCTACGGCATCATGCGCACGCGGGACGGCGTCTCGCCGACGGTCGGCGGGGCGGAGGTGCTGTTTTCGCTGGTCCTGTTCACGGCGGTCTACCTGCTGCTCTTCGTGCTGTTCCTCTTCCTGCTCAACCACAAGATCCAGCACGGCCCGCTCGACGAGGATCTCCCCGCCGCCGGCCGGCACAGGGCCTGACGCCATGGAGCACCTCCCGTTCGACCTCCACACCACCTGGTTCCTGCTGGTCGGCGCGCTGCTGGCCGGGTACGCCGTGCTGGACGGCTTCGACCTGGGCGTCGGCGCGCTGCACCTCTTCACCCGCAAGGACGAGCACCGCCGGATCCTGCTCAACTCGATCGGCCCGGTCTGGGACGGCAACGAGGTCTGGCTGGTGACCGGCGGAGGGGCGCTGTTCGCGGCCTTCCCGGTGGTCTACGCCTCGGTCTTCTCGGGCTTCTACCTGGCGATGATCCTGCTGCTGTTCGCGCTGATCTTCCGCGCGGTGGCGATCGAGTTCCGCAGCAAGCAGCCCGGGGCGCGCTGGCGCTCCGCGTGGGACCTGAGCTTCTCGGTCGCCAGCATCGCGGCCAGCGTGCTGATGGGGATCGCGCTCGGGAACGTGATCTGGGGCATCCCGCTCGACGCGGCGGGGAACTTCACCGGCTCGTTCCTCTCGCTGCTCCACCCCTTCGCGCTGCTGACCGGCGCCACCACGCTGGCGCTGTTCATGATGCACGGCGCGATCTACCTCGTGCTCAAGACCGAGGGCGAGGTCCAGCAGCTGGTCAAGGGCTGGGTCAACCCGGCGATCATCCGCTTCGTGATCCTCTACGCGGCGACGACGATGGCGACGCTGGTCTACCGCCCGGAGATGGCGGCGACGATCAAGGCCCACCCGGTGCTGTTCGTGGTCCCGCTGCTGACGATGCTGGCCGTCGCCAACGTCCCGCGCTCGATCCACCACGGGCGGGCCGGCTGGGCCTTCATCTCGTCGTCGGCGGCGGTCTTCGGGCTGTTCGGGCTGGTCGGCCTGGGGATGTACCCGGTCCTCGTGCGCGCCAGCGATCCCGCGCTCAGCCTGACGATCTACAACGCGGCGTCGTCGCAGAAGACGCTCGGCATCATGCTGACGATCGCGCTGATCGGGATCCCGCTGGTGCTGTCCTACACCGTGAGCATCTACTGGGTGTTCCGCGGCAAGGTCAAGCTCGACACGATGTCCTACTGAAGCTCACGGCCAGCGCCAGCCGGTGATCTCGGGAGAGTCGACGCCGAACTCGTGGGCGTAGGCCCGGCACGCGATCTGCGCGTTGCGGAACTTCTCCTTGGCGTGGGCCCCCGCGACCCGCAGCCGCTCGACCCGGTCGACCACGTCGATCGCGATGCTGAAGCGGTCGATCTGGTTGTTGATCGCCAGCTCGAGCGGCGTGTTGATGTTCCCCTTCTCCTTGTAGCCGCGGACGTGCAGGTTGGGGTGGTTGCGGCGCCGGTAGGCCAGGCGGTGGATCAGCCACGGGTAGCCGTGGAAGTTGAAGATGACCGGGCGGTCGAGCGTGAACAGGCTGTCGAAGTCGCGGTCAGACAACCCGTGCGGGTGCTCCGAGGCCGGCTGCAGCCGGAACAGGTCGACCACGTTGACGAAGCGGAGCTTCAGGTCCGGGAACTCCTCGCGCAGCAGCGCCGCCGCGGCCAGCGCCTCGAGCGTCGGGATGTCGCCGGCCGAGGCCAGCACGACGTCGGGCTCCTCCCCGCGGTCGCTGGACGCCCAGTCCCAGATCCCGATCCCCTTGGCGCAGTGGGCGATCGCCGACGGCATGTCGAGGTACTGCAGGTGGCTCTGCTTGTCCGACACGATCACGTTGACGTAGTTCTCGGACGACAGGCAGTGGGCCGCGACCGAGAGCAGGCAGTTGGCGTCGGGGGGCAGGTAGATCCGGGTCACCGCCGCGCTCTTGTTGACGACGACGTCGAGGAACCCCGGGTCCTGGTGCGTGAAGCCGTTGTGGTCCTGGCGCCAGACGGTCGAGGTGATCAGCAAGTTCAGCGACGCGAGGTGCGCGCGCCACGAGAGGTGGTTGCAGACGTCCAGCCACTTGGCGTGCTGGTTGAACATCGAGTCGATGACGTGGACGAAGGCCTCGTAGGTCGAGAGGAAGCCGTGGCGCCCGGTCAGCAGGTAGCCCTCGAGCATCCCCTCCATGGTGTGCTCGCTGAGCATCTCGATCACCCGGCCGTCGCGGGCCAGCTGCGTCCCGTCCGCGTCCTCCGGGAAGCCCTGCGCCAGCCAGAGCTTGCGGCTGACCTCGTAGATCGCGTCGAGCTTGTTGGATGAGTTCTCGTCCGGCCCGAAGACGCGGAAGTTGCGCGGGTTGTCCCGCATCACGTCGCGCAGGAACGCGCCCAGCGGGCGGGTGTTCTCGGCCCGCACCTGGCCCGGCTCCTCCACCGCGACCGCGTAGTCGCGGAAGTCGGGGAGCCGGAGCGCGCGCTTCAGCAGGCCCCCGTTGGCGTGCGGGTTCGAGCCCATGCGGCGCGGGCCCGCGGGCGCCAGCTCGCGGATCGCGGCGACCGGCGCGCCCTCCGCGTCGAACAGCTCCTCCGGCCGGTAGCTGCGCATCCAGCGCTCGAGCAGCGCCAGCCGCTCGGGGTTCGTCCGGACCTCGGTGACCGGCACCTGGTGGGCGCGCCAGGAGCCCTCGATCCGGTGGCCGTCCAGCTCGGCGGGCGCGGTCCAGCCCTTGGGGGTCCGCAGCACGATCATCGGCCAGCGCGGCCGCTCCGCCGCCGCCGCGCCCCCGGCGCCGGGCGCCCGCGCCGCGGCCTGCGCGGCCCGGATCTCGCCGATCGCGCGGTCCAGCGTCGCCGCCATCGCCTGGTGCATCGAGACCGGCTCCGAGCCCTCGACGAAGTACGGGACCCAGCCGCCCCCGCGCAGCAGCGACTCCAGCTCGTCGCGCGTGATCCGCGCCAGGAGCGTCGGGTTGTTGATCTTGTACCCGTTGAGGTTGAGGATCGGGAGCACGGCGCCGTCGCGCACGGGGTTGAGGAACTTGCTGACGTGCCACGAGGTCGCCAGCGGCCCGGTCTCGGCCTCGCCGTCGCCGACCACCGCCGCGACGACCAGGTCCGGGTTGTCGAAGGCCGCCCCGGCCGCGTGCGAGAGCACGTAGCCCAGCTCGCCCCCCTCGTGGATCGAGCCCGGCGTCTCGGGCGTGCAGTGGCTGCCGATCCCGCCCGGGAACGAGAACTGCTTGAAGAAGCGCTGCAGCCCCTCCTCGTCGAGGCTCTTGTCGGGGTAGACCTCGGAGTAGCTCCCCTCGAGGTAGACCGGCGCCAGCACGCCCGGCGCGCCGTGGCCCGGCCCGGCCAGGAAGATCGCGTCGAGCCCGTCGCGCCGGATCACGCGGTTGAGGTGGGCGTAGGCGAAGGACAGCGCGGGGCTCGCGCCCCAGTGCCCGAGCAGCCGCTGCTTGACGTGCTCGGGGCGCAGCGGCTCTTTCAGGAGCGGGTTGTCCCGCAGGTAGATCATCCCCAGCGCGAGGTAGTTGCAGGCGCGCCAGAAGGCGTCGATCCGGTTCAGCTCGTCGGGAGAAAGCGGAGCGCCCGGCACGCTGGCGCGCGCCGGGCCGAAGGCGCTCAGTTCGGCCGGCGTGGCCGCCGGCGCGGGACGGTCGGGACCGTGCATGGGACCTCTCCTCGGGCGGCGGGCGCCGCGGCGCCTTCGCGTCGCGGCGCCGCCGCGGGGAGAGTCTAGAACGACCAGGAGAAGCCCGCCGTCGCTTCCCAGCCGCTGACGTCCAGGTCGCCGCCGTACGGCTCGAAATCGCCGCCGACGTCGAGCGCCACGCCGGTCCAGCGCCCCTCGAGCACGATCGCCCAGGCCGGCGCGACCGCGATCGAGAGGCCCGCCGCCGCGAACCAGCCGAAATCGGCGCCGTCGTCGAGGTAGTAGGTCGTGACGATCTCCTCGCCGTCGGCGACGAAGTCGCCCCCCTCGGCGTACTCCCACCAGTAGAGGCCGCCGCCGGCAGCGAGGTAGGGTCGGACCCGCGACCCCGGCGGCGTGAAGTAGCCGACGAAGGCGACGGTCATCGGGGTCATCTCCAGGTCGGACTGGAACGCGATGTCGTTGCCGAACTCGTCGACGTAACGCCTGTCGACGCGCCGCTCGCTGGCGTCGTAGTAGCCGAGCGTGAACATCACGCCGGTCCAGCGGTTGAGCGGGAGCACGAAGTCCATCCCCAGCAGCAGGTCCTCCAGGTCCTCGACGCTGCCGGTGAAGGCGTCCTGCTCGAGCTGCCAGAAGTCGCCGCCGTCGCCGGTCGGCTGGTAGAGGCCGAGCCGGACGCGGAACTCGGGCCGCGGCGGGACCGCCGGGGTGGAGAGGACCGGGGGGGACTGCTCCCCCTGCCGCGAGGGGTAGTGTTTCGGCTCGCCGGCTTCCGCGGCCGGCCCGGCCGCCGCAGCGAGAAGGGCCAGCGCGACCGTGGTCGTCGAGAGGCGCCGGATCGGAACACGCATGGGAACTCCTTCTTGGGGCCGCCGGGGGATCGATGACGGGCCCGAGTGCCCTTGGAAAAGCAATGCCGGTGCCAGCCTGACCCTACCGGCAACTCGTTCAACCGGAGGCGGTTCCCTGCGGGCGGGCCGGGGCGCCGTGCGCGAAACGACCTCTGGAGAGGACGATTCCTTCGGTCAGGAGGACGGTGGAGCGCCGCCTTCCGCCGGGTCGGCGTCCGCGTAGCGCAGTCCCTCGGCCCCGCCCTTGATCCCGAGGTGGCCGGGGAAGGCCCGGCGCACCGCGACCTCGCGCCCGATCCAGGGCGCCGCCACGGCGAGCGCCCGCGTGTCGAGCGCGAGCGGTCCGCTGAGCAGGCACCCCTCGACCAGCGGGTGGACCGCGTGCAGCAGCTCGCGCGCGATCGCGAAGCCGGCCTCGGCCTCGCGCGCCGGATCCCCCGCCGCGGCAGCCATCCGCTCGAGGATCGAGCCCGGGACCGTGACGCCCGGGACCTCGTCGTTGAGGAACTCGGCGTCGCGCAGCGAGGAGAGGATCCGGATCTCCGCCACGACCGGGACACGCACCGGCGCGATCCGTTCGAGGAAGCGCTCGAGCGCCGCCGCGTCGAAAACCGGCCCCGCGATCGCCCACCCGATCCCGGCGTCGACCTTCCACTCGAAGCGCCGGACCTCCTCGTCCTGGTCCGGCGCCCCCGGGAGCGCCTCGCCGCCCGCGAAAAACCGCGTCGGCTCGCCGATCGGCACGTCGCCGACGTCGAGGCCGTGGTTGAGCCGCGAGACGACGTTGGCGAGCCCGATCGCGTCGACGTCGAAGACGGGCCGCGACCACGAGGCCTCGCCCGGCCGCGGCCCCTGCCCCGTGACCAGCAGCACGTTGCGCAGCCCCAGCGCGTGCGCGCCGAGCAGGTCGCCCTGCATCCCGAGCAGGTTGCGGTCGCGGCACGAGTAGCTGAGCACCGTCTCGACCGCCGGCTCGTCGCCGCGCCAGGTCCGCGCCACGCAGGAGAGCAGCGAGGCCAGCGCGAGCGGGCTCATCCGCGCCGTGACCCGCGGGTCGTCGGGGACGAGGACCGCGTCCACTCCGCCCCGCGCGATCGCGTCGAGCGCCTCCAGCAGCGGCCCGGTCTCCCAGCCCCGCGGCGGCGCGGCCTCGACCAGCGTCACGAACCGCCCCTCGGCCACCTTGCGCGCCAGGGTGGACCGCTCGCGCTCCGGCACCGGCCGGCGCGGGACGACCGCCGGCGCCGCGACCGCCAGGCGCGGCGCGACCTCGGGGCAGCCCGACGGGCCGAGCACTTCGCGCATCGCCGCAATGTGCTCGGGGGTCACGCCGCAGCAGCCGCCGACGACGCGCGCGCCCGCTTCGACGAAGCGCCGGACGTAGCGCGCCATGTAGGCGGGCGAGGTCAGGTAGAGCATCCGCCCGTCGACGCTGCGCGGGATCCCGGCGTTGGGCATCGCGGCCAGCGGGCGGGTCGTGGTCGCGGCGATCGCTTCGAGCACCGACAGCATCGGGGCCGGACCGACCGAGCAGTTCACCCCGACCACGTCGGCCCCCGCGGCGTCGAGCTTCTGCCCCAGCCACTCCGGCGGTACGCCTTCCGGCGTCCGCCCCTCCTCGTTGACCGTCATCATCGCGATCACGGGGAGCCCGGACGCCGCGCGCACCGCCCGCACCGCGGCCTGGATCTCGACCAGGTCGCTGAAGGTCTCGAGCACGAACAGGTCGACGCCGCCTTCCAGCAGCCCCTCGATCTGCTCGCGGAACAGCGCGATCGCCTCGTCGACGGTCGTCGGCCCCCACGGCTCGAGCCGGATCCCGAGCGGCCCGATCGCCCCCGCCACCCAGCCGCGGCCGGCGGCGGCGCGGCGCGCGGCGGCGGCCCCCTCGCGGTTGATCGCGCGCACCCGGTCGCCCAGCCCGCTGGCCTCGAGCCGCGGCCGGTTGGCGCCGAAGGTGTTGGTCTCGACGGCCTCGGCGCCGGCGCGCAGGAAGGCGCGGTGCACCTCCTCGACCAGCTCGGGCCGGACCAGGTTCAGCTCCTCGTAGCAGCGGTTGAGGAAGACCCCGCGACCGTACAACTCCGTCCCCGTCCCGCCGTCGAAGAGCACGGGGCGCTCGGCGATCACCTCGAGGAACGGGCGCGGCATGGCGCGAAGAATACCTCCTGCGGGCGGGCGCGGCGCGGACCTACGCGATCGGCGTCGGGTCCCAGCAGGTGCGGTGCCCGCGGTCGAGGGCGTCGATCTGCCGCATCTCGTCGTCGCTCAGCGCGAAGTCGAAGACCAGCGCGTTCTCGTGGATCCGCTCGCGGCGCGCGGACTTGGGTATGACCGAGGTCCCGTGCTGGATCGCCCAGCGGATCATCACCTGGGCCGCGGTCCGGCCGTGCCGCGCCGCGATCGCGCCCAGCGCCGGGTCCTCCAGCCCTTCGCCGTGCGCCAGCGGCGAGTAGGCGGTGAGCACGATCCCGTGCGCGCGGCAGTGCTCGAGCAGGCCGCGCTGCAGGAGGTACGGGTGGAACTCGACCTGGTTGACCGCCGGCGGGATCTCGGCCGAGGCCAGCAGCTCGTCGAGGTGGCGGGCGGTGTAGTTGGAGACGCCGATCGAGCGCGCCCGCCCCTCGCGCTTGAACTCCTCGAGCGCCTTCCAGGACTCCTGTCGCCGCCGCTCGACCGGCCAGTGGATCAGGAACAGGTCGACGTAGTCGAGCCCCAGCACGGCGAGGCTGTCCTCGAAGGCGCGCCGGGCGCGGGCCAGGCCGTGGTCCTGGTTCCAGAGCTTGGTGACGACGAAGACCTCCTCGCGCGGCACGCCGCTCTCGCGCAGCGCCTGCCCGACGTCCGCCTCGTTGCCGTAGATCCGCGCGGTGTCGACGTGCCGGTAGCCGAGCTGCAGCGCGTATCGCACCGCCTCGCGCGTGGCGCGCCCGGGCGGCACCTGCCACACGCCGAGCCCCAGCACCGGGATGGCGTGGCCGTCGTTGAGCGGGATGCGGGCCTGGAGCGCGCCGAGCACGGGGCCTCCGCGGTCCGTCCGCCCCGGGAAGCAAGAAGCCCCCGGCCTCCGCCGGGGGCTCCAGGTCCGCGGTGCGAACCGGCCTATTCGAGGACGAGCAGCTCGACGCGGCGGTTCTGGGCCCGCCCCTCGCGCGTCTGGTTGCTCGCGATCGGGTTCTTCTCGCCGAACGAGATCGTCGACATCAGGTTGAGCGGGATCCCGTGCTCGTAGAGGTAGTCGCGGACGGCGTCGGCCCGCTTCTGGCCGAGCGCCTGGTTGTAGGCCTCGCCGCCGGCCGAATCGGTGTAGCCCTGGATCTCGACGAAGACCATCCGGTCGAACGACTTGACCCGCTCAACGAACTGGTCAAGCACGGCCGCGCCCTGCGGCGTGATGGTGAAGTCGTCGGCGCCGAAACGCATGTCGTTGTTGGTGAGCGTCACCTTCCAGATCACCTTGCCGCGGGCGGCCTTCTCGGCGGCCTCGGCCTTGGTCATCGCGTCGGTGCCGACCTGCTTGGCCTGTCCCGCGAGCCCTTCGGTGCGCTGGATCTCGGCGGCCAGTTCGGCGTCCTTCTTGTCGAGGTTCTGGATCTTCTGGCCCTGGTCCTCGACCGTGGTCTGGATCCCGTCCACCCGCGAGGTCATCGAGGAGACGGTGTTTTCGAACTTCTTGTTGGACACGCAGCCCACCGTGAGCAGGGCGAGGCCTGCGGCGAGCAGCAGCCGGTGCTTCATGTTTGATTCCTCCGTCGCACATTCGGCCGCGCCTCGGGCATGACGCGCGGCCGGCCGGCCTCCACCGGGGCGGGGACTCGGCCTTTGACCGGTCCGGAGTATATCTGCGGGCGGTCCCCGGGGGTAACCGAACGGGCGCGAACGCCCCGTGGACCGCGGCCGGAGTGGCCTCGGGCGCAGCCGATTGGCGGGATCTGCCGGTTGCCCGTACCTTCCTCGGACCGCACGATGGGTTCCTGCTAAGTGCAAGTTCACAAAACGGTTAGCCTGCGAGGTGGGGCCCGCCGAATGCCCTCGGTCATCCTGTACGCCGCTGCCGCCTGCGCGCTCTCCCTGCCGGGGATGGCGGCCGTGGCGCTGGCCGGCCCGGAAACGGCGGCCGGTGCCGCCGCGCCGCAGCCCGTCCAGGTCGAGGTCCTGACCGATCTCGGCCCGATCCGCCTCGAACTCGATCCGGTTGCCGCCCCGGCCACGGTGGCCCGCTTCCTGGCCCGCGCCGGGCTCGCGCCCGCTCCGGTGGGCCTCCCGCGGGTCTTCCCGTACGCCGGCTCCTGGGTCTGCGAGCTGCGGGCCCACGGGTTCGTGACGCTCGGCTGCGCCCCCTACGAACTGGCCGCCCCGAAGCCGAAGGGGCCGGGGATCGAGCCGCCGACGCCCGACGAGATCGACGGCGCGGCGCTCGGCCTGGGCCGCCGGACCCTCGGCGACCCCGCCCAGCGCGACTGGTTGTGGCAGTCGGAGGTCTTTCCGCGCTACGTCGCGCTGCGGGAGCAAGGCCGGCCCGTGCCGCCGGGGCTTGCCGCGCTGGTCGCGGCGATCGAGCAGGAGGGCGTCGCGGCGACCGCACGCCTGGACGGGATGAGCCGGATGGCCTACCTCGAGGCCCTCGGCTACCGCTACGCCGAGGGGCGCTCGTCGCACCCGGTGGAGCGCGGCTCGGTGCTGACGGCCAACCTGTACCCGGGCGAGGCCGACGAGCGGTTCCTGATCCTCCCCCAC
>CAYZDB010000031.1:12945-15876 GCA_964476985.1 uncultured Acidobacteriota bacterium
CCTGATCGCGCTGGCACCGAGTCCCGAGCGCGACGGCCGCGGCACGGTGTTCGGCCGCGTCGTCGACGGCTGGGAGACGCTGGCCGCGATGGAGCGCGCCCCGGTCGAGAAGGGGCACCGCCCGCTGTCCCCGATCCGGATCCTCCAGATTTCGAGCGTCGCCCCGCCCGGCGACGATGGGAACGCACGCCGATGAGCCCACGCCCTGCCCGCGTCCTGTTCGCCCTCCTCTGCGTCGCGGTCACCGCCACGGCGGCCGCCGCCGGGGCCGAGCCGCCGGAGCGCGCCGCCACGCCGGTGGCGCGCGTCGACCGCGGGCCCGCCGCCCCGCCCGACGGGACGGTCGACCCGGCGTCGCTGCCCGTCCTCGCCGTGCCGGCGGCGGACGGCGCCCGTGCGCCGCGGCTGATCCCCAACGTCTTCCCGTCCCCCGCAGAGATCCCGGGCGGGAGCGCGACGGGCGGGCTCTTCCCCTCCCCCGCCGGACCGGGCGTGACGATCGTGACCGACCCCCCGGAGGACGCCCCGGCCACGCTCGGCTCCGACGCGCCGCCGGCGATCGACGTGCGCTTCGACGGCCCCTACGACGGCAGCGTGGCCCCGCCCGACGCGGTCGTCGCGGTCGGCCGCAACCACGCGGTCTCGCTGGTCAACGTGCAGATCGCGATGTACGACAAGGCGGGCGTGCTCAAGCAGGGGCCGTTCTCGCTGCGCAGCTTCTTCGGGATCCCGGCCGGCTGGGGCGACTTCGACCCGCTGGCGATCTACGACCCGTTCTCCGACCGCTACATCGTGGCGACGCTGGCCGACAACGGCTCGGCCTCGGATTCGCGGATCTACATCGCGTTCTCGCAGACCAACGACGCGACCGGGACCTGGAACAAGTACTGGATCGACGCCGACCGCGGACAGCCCAACATCTGGGCCGACTACGGCTCGATCGGGATCGACCGCAACGCGGTCTACCTGACCGCCAACATGTTCACCCGGACCTCCGGCTTCTCGAACGTCACGCTCTTCGTCTACGACAAGGAGGACGGCTACGCCGGGCGCGCGCTCGACAACACGCACCTGATCGACGTGCGCACGGCGGGGAACGGCGCCCCCTTCCGGCTGCGGCCGGCGTTCGTGGGCGAGGTCGTGCCGGGCGACGCCTACTACCTGGCCCACACCGACAGCAGCTTCGGCAGCTCGATGAACCTCTTCAAGCTGACCGGCAACCGCTTCTCGTCGCCGGCGCTCGCGGCCAGCGTCGTCGCGCTGCCCAGCACCTACTTCCCGACCGGCAACGCGCGGCAGCCCGGCACCGGCGGCGGCGTGGCGACGCTCGGCGCGAACCTCTGGAACGTCTACTACCGCGCCGGAAAGCTCTGGTCGGCGATGTCGATCGGCGGCTCGAGCGGGCTCGCGGCCTGGGTCCACCGGATCAACGTGGCGGCGGAACCGTACACCCGGGAGCAGACCTTCCAGGTCGAAGCGAGCGGCGCCGACCTCTACTTCCCCTACGTCGTGCCCGACGTCGAGGACAACGACTTCGCGCTCTTCTCGGCCTACTCCTCCCCGACGATCTACCCCAGCGCCCGCTACACCAACGTCTCGGCCGCGGGCACGATCCGCTACGCCGAGAACATGGCGACCGGCTCGCTGCGCAACGACTCGACCCGCCACGGCGATTACTTCTCGGTCGGGACCGATCCCAAGGACCCCAACCGCTACTGGGCGATCGTCCAGTACCAGAAGAACAGCACCTTCTCCGGCAACTCGCGGATCGCCTCGGTCCGCTTCGAGGACGTCCCGGCCCCGTCCGGCCCGCCGCCGGTGCCCGACGGCCGGACGGTCGCCGGCACCCCGGTGCGGGTGCAGCGCGCGGGCGGGAACGTGACGATCACCTGGGACGCCACGCGCTGCCCGCCGGGCGGCAACCACCTCGTCTGGTACGACCTGGCCACGATCGCGTCCTACACGATCCGCCAGACGACCTGCGCGATCGGGACCTCCGGCGCCTGGACCGGCCCCGCTCCGATCGGCAACGTCGGCGTGCTCGTGGTCAGCGACGACGGCGCCGGCATCGAGGGCTCCTACGGCCCGGACAGCGCCGGCCAGGAGCGCCCGTCGAGCACGGCCGCCTGCGGGATCACCGCGAAGAACACCGGAGGCGTCTGCCCGTAGGGGCCGGCCTCCGTGCCGGCCCGCATCCCGTCGGGGCCGGCATATGATGGCGCCATGCGCGCGATGGTGCTCGAGCGCGCGGGCCAGCCGCTCGTGCCGCGGGAACTCGGGGAGCCGGTCCCCGGTCCCGGCGAGTTGCTGCTCGAGGTCCGCGCCTGCGGGATCTGCCGCACCGACCTGCACGTCGTCGACGGCGAACTGACGCGCCCCCGGCTGCCGCTCGTCCCGGGCCACCAGGTCGTCGGGCGGGTCCTGGCCGCCGGCCCGGGTGCGGCCGGCCCGCCGGCCGGCTCGCGCGTCGGAGTCCCCTGGCTCGGCTGGACCTGCGGGGCCTGTGCGGCCTGCCGCCGCGGCCGCGAGAACCTCTGCCCGAACGCGCGCTTCACCGGCTACGACCGCGACGGCGGCTTCGCCGAGCGCTGCGTCGCCGACGCGCGCTACTGCTTCCCGCTGCCCGAGGGGACCGCCGACGCCGAGACCGCGCCGCTGCTCTGCGCCGGACTGATCGGCTACCGTGCGCTGTCGATGGCCGGCGACGCGGAGACGCTCGGCCTGTACGGCTTCGGCGCCGCGGCGCACATCGTGATCCAGCTGGCGCGGCACCAGGGCCGGCGCGTGTTCGCCTTCACGCGGCGCGACGACCTGGCGGCGCAGCGCTTCGCCCGCGCACTGGGAGCCGAGTGGGCCGGCGCCAGCGAGGAGGCGCCCCCGGAGCCGCTCGACGCGGCGTTGCTCTTCGCGCCGGTCGGGGCGCTCGTGCCG
>CAYZDB010000032.1:0-9281 GCA_964476985.1 uncultured Acidobacteriota bacterium
GCCCTTGTCATCCTTGAAGTGGTTGGGCTTGTCGGCCGGGCTCAGCTCGATCCGGTTGCCGTTGCGCAGGTCGATCGAGACGTAGCCCTGGCGCTGGGAGAAGGTGCAGGGGCCGGTCGCGCCCTGCTTGGTCTCGCCGTCCTTGCGCAGCTCGCACATCGCGTCCGTGGTGTCGGCCAGAGCGGATCCGCTCCAGGCGGCGACGGACAGGAGGAACAGGGGCAGGGCAGACAGCGTCGATCTCTTCATCACGAATCTCCTTGAGTGACAGCCTTGACGACCGGGCGGGCGCGGGCGGCGCTAGCCCTTCTTCTTCTCCGGGGCCTGCGGCTCCTTCTCGGACGCGATCACAGTGAAGCCCGGTGCGGACGTCGTTTCGCCCGTGGCGGTGGTCGGGGTGACCAGCATCGTGGCGCCCGGCGTCATGACGCCCATCGCCTTGGCGACGAACTCGCGCGGAATCCGGATCCCGGCGAGGAGCTGGTCGGTCGACGACGCGTCCATCGGCTGGCCGGCCACGACCATCCAGCGCGGCGAGGCGGAGCCGTCCTGGTCGAGCAGCGTGAAGATGTGCGGCTTGAGCTGCCGCCCCGGGTCCGCCAGCGTGAAGGGCGAGCGGCCGATCTCGACGCCGTTGCGGAAGATCCGCACCCGGCCGTCCGCGCCGCTGACCAGGATCGAGACCGGCCCCTCGGGGGCGGCCTCGGGCTGCCAGACGTAGTCGCCGACCCGCGCCGGCTCCTGGATCGGGGCGCCGGCCTGATCGATCGGGGCGAACAGGCCGGGGTGCGCGACGGTCGACGGGAACTGCGACTCGTCTGAGACGACCACGGTCATCCCCTTCTGGGTCTCGCCGAACAGCAGCTTGGCGAACTCGTAGGGCATCCGGATGCAGCCGTGCGACGCGGGGTAGCCCGGGAGCTTCCCGGCGTGGAGCGCGACGCCGGACCAGGTCAGGCGCTCCATGTAGGGCATCGGCGCGTTGTTGTAGACGTTCGAGTGGTGGTCGGCGTCCTTTTCGAGGACGGTGAAGACGCCGGTCGGCGTCTCGTGCCCCTTCTTCCCGGTCGAGACCGTCGTCGCCCCGATGATCACGCCGTTGCGGTAGACGTTCGCGCGCTGGTCGGGGATCGAGACCACGATCACGAGCGGACCGGCGGGCGAGGCCTCCGGGTGCCAGAAGTACTCGCCGGGCTTGAGCGTCTGGGGCGGGGCGGTCCGGGCCACGCCTTCCGTCGAGCCGGACTTGGTGGGGACCTTCTCCGGGGCGGCGGCGGCGGGGAGCGCCAAGAGTGTCGAGAGGCACAGGAGCGAGCGCAGGGCACGGGTCATCGTCGGGATCCTCGCGGGCGAGCAGACATGTAAGTCAGGGTCGGCGAGCGGAGTCGCCGGGCGACCATCCAGGCAATCATGCTCGCACATGCTCCGCCATGCTGCCGAAGGCGCCGCGGGAGCGGTAACCCCTGCGTCTCGAATCGTGTGCCGTGCGTCTCGAAGGGCCGGTCCCGCGGCCCGTTTCGCGGGCCGGCGCGCCTAGGGCCGGGCCGGAGCGTCCGGCGCCTCGGGATGCGACGCCGCGTAAGCCGCCGGCGTCTGGCCGTACTGCTCCCGGAATCGCCTGACGAAGTGGGAGAGGTTCTTGAAGCCGACCGCGTAAGCGATCTCCCCGACGTTGCCGGCCCGCCGGGACAGCATCTCGGCCGCCCGCTCGAGCCGGAAGCAGATGATCGCCTCGGCTGGGGTCGATCCCAGTTCCTCGGGAATCCGCCGGTGCAGTTGGGCCCGGCTCATCCCCAGCCGGGCGGCGAGGGCCGGCACGTCGAACGCCGGGTCGTGCGACGACTCGGCGAGCACCCGCCGGAGCCGCGCCGGAAGGGAGTCCTCCGGAGGGAGCGCCGGCGCGGAGGCCCCCGCGGATGACGGGACCGGCCCGGCGGACCGAGCCCGCAGCCGCTCGCGCAGCCGCAGCAGGTTCCAGGCCCGCGCCAGCAACTCCGCCGGATCGAACGGCTTGGTCAGGTAGTCGTCGGCCCCGCCCTCGAGGCCCGCGAGCCGGTCGGCGGGGTCGGCCTTCGCCGTGAGCAGGATCACCGGGATGAAGTCGGTCTCCGGGTCCGACTTGAGCGCCCGGCAGAGCGAGTGCCCGTCGAGGCCCGCCATCATCACGTCGCTCACGACCAGGTCGGGGTGCTCGTCGCGCGCCAGCTGGAGGCCGCGGTCGCCGGCGGAGGTCTCCAGTAGGTGGAAGTGTGGCGCCAGATGCTTGCCCAGGTAGGCACGCAGGTCGTCGTGATCGTCCACGATCAGCACCGTCGGGCGATTCGTCGCGCCCGGGTCCTCGGCCGGGGCCTCCGGAGCGCGGGCTGCCGGTCCCGCGTTGTCGACGCGCTCCGCGGCGCCCGGCGCTTCGTCCGGTGGCGCCGCCGCCGCCGGCAGCCGGACGGTGATGCGCGTGCCCCCGCCGGGACGGTTCTCCGCGCGCACCTCCCCGCCATGCAGCTGGACGAACTCGCGCACCAGCGCCAGGCCGATCCCGGTCCCGGGGACCTCGCTGCCCGTCCGCTCACCGCGGTAGAAGCGCTCGAAGACGTGCGGCAGGTCCCGGGCCGCGATCCCGGGGCCGGTGTCCTCGACGTCGAGCCGGGTCCAGCCGTCGGGCGCGCTCGACAACCGCAAGGTGACATGTCCCCCTGCAGGCGTGAACTTGAAGGCGTTCCCCAGCAGGTTCCCGACGATCCGCTCCAGTTTCTCCTCGTCGCAGTCCGCGTGGACGGCACCGACCCGCAGGTCGAGCTCGAAACCCGTCCGCTGCCGCCGGGCCAGCGCCTCGAACGGTGCCGCGGCCAGCCGCACGCATTCGTCGAGCCGCAGCCGCCGCGGCCGGAACTCCCCCTGCCCCGCGTCGAGCCGTGCCAGCGCGAGCAGCTGGTCGACCAGTTCCAATTGCTGATTCGCGCTGCGGATCGCCAGCTCGATCTCGGCCCGGGCCTCGGGGGGGATCGGACCGTGCCGGCCCTCCCGCACGTCGCGCAACGGTCCCAGCGTCAGTGTCAGCGGGGTCCTGAACTCGTGAGAGATGTTGGCGAAGAAGCGCGACTTGGCGGCGTCCAGCTCCTGCAACCGACGCGCCTGTTCCTCGAGCCGGGCCAGCGCCGCCTGCAGCTCCTCGGTGCGGCGGGCGACCTGGCGCTCCAGCTTCTCCTGGCGGCGCCGCAGCCCGCGGACGCGCACGCGATAGGCACCGAAGACCGCCAGCAGCAGCGTGAGCGCGGCCAGCGCGCGGAACCACGCCGTGGCGTAGAACGGGGGGCGGATCACGAGCTGGAAGACCGCTTCCTCGTCGCTGGGAACGCCGTGACCGCTCAGGGCCTTCACCCGGAAGGCGTACGAGCCCGGGGCCAGGTTCGTGTAGCGGATGCTCCGCTCCGCCACCGGTCCCTGCCAGTCGGCGTCGTAGCGGTCCAGCCGGTACAGGTAGCGGTTGTCGGAGGGGTGGCCGTAGTGCAGCGCGACGAACTCGAAGGTCAGGTCGCGCCGTCCGTACTCGATCTCGGCCGAGCGCTGCGGCATGCCCCGGCGATAGATCAGCTCCGTCGTCGTCGGTGTCGCCTCGCGGTCCTGGGCGTGTACGGCCGTGATCAGGATCGACGGTGGGAAGGGATTGTCCGTGATCCGCTCGGGGTAGAACGACGTCAGTCCGCCGATCCCGCCGAACAGCATCTCGCCGTCGGGAGCGAGGGCGAAGGCGCGGGCATTGAACTCGCTCGACTGGAGGCGGCGTTCCGGGCCGTAGGTCCTGAACGCGCTCTCGCCGGGGTCGTAGCGGGCCAGTCCACGCTTGGTGCTGATCCAGAGCCGCCCGCTCCGATCGGCGAGGATCCCGTAGACCGTGTTGTCGGGGATCGCGCTGTTGCGGCGGGTCAGGCAGACGACCGCTTGGTCCCGCAGCGTGAGCCGGCACAGTCCGCGCTGCTCGGTGCCGATCCAGATGACGCCGGGGATCAGCGCGGTCTCGCCAAGCGACAGCACGGTGGCGCTGCCCAGGCCGTCGGCGCCGTAGGCGACGCGCTCGACTCGCCGCGGTCGGTCCGTTCCCGGCGCGAGCCGAGCCAACCCCGCGGCGGTTCCGACCCACAGCGTCCCGCCGGCGTCGGTGTGGAGCGCGTTGATCTCGCCGCTGGGAAGCGTCGCCGCATCGTGCGGATCGGAGTGGTAGTTGGACGAGGTGCCGTGTGCGGCGTCGAACTCGCTCAGGCCGTGGAGCGTGCCGATCCAGACGGTGCCGTCCGGTGCCTCATGCAGGACCTGGACCCAGTCGTCGGCCAGGCTGCGCGGGTCGGCGGCGTCGTGCCGGTAGGCGCGCGTCGCGCCCGTCTTCGGATTCAGCAGGATCAGACCACGCGAGGTGCCGATCCACAGGACTCCGTCGCGATCCTCGCGCAGCGCCTGGACGTTCGGGCCGGACGGCGCGGCCGGGAGGCCGTCGACGACTTTCCGGTAGCGGGCCTGGCCTCCGGCGCGCTCAATCCGGTCGAGTCCCTGCGGCGAGCCGACCCAGAGGGCGCCGTCGCGACCCGGGGCGACGGCCCGCACGAAGCTGCTGCTCAGGCCGGGGAGGTTTCCGATCCGGCCAGGAAACAGCGAGAACCCCCCGGAGCTGACATCCGCGTAGCGCACGCCGCCGCCGTTGGTGCCGATCCAGAGCACGCCGGAGCGGTCGATCGCCAGCCGATCGGGGCTCGCGTCGCCGAAGGGTCCGGCGATCCGGTCGCGCAGCGTGACCTGCCGCGCCGTGAGCGCGTCCGGATCCAGGCGGAGCAGAAGGTGCGGCTCCTGGTCGCGCTCGCCGGCTGCGGCGTGCGTCAGGACCCACAGTTCTCCCGCAGGGCTGACGGCCATGTCCCGGATCATCCGACCGGCGAACTCGGCGGGCTCGGGCGGGATCCCGCCGAGACGGGCGACCGCTCCCGTGGCGGGGTCGTAGCGCAGGATCCCGCTCTTCCTCGCGAACCAGAGGCGACCGGCGCCGTCCTCGACGATCGTCAGGATCTTGCCGGCCCCGTCGTCCAGGTCGATCGGCTCGCGCGCGGCGGGCAGGACGCCATCGCCGATCTCGCTGCACCGCTCGTAGACGAAGACCCGATCGTCTCGGACGCTGGTGGCCGGCGCATCGCCGGACGATTGCGTCGCGACCCACAGGCGATCGGCGCGGTCGATCCGGAGCGCGGTCACGAGCCCGGCGGTGCGCGCAGGGAGATCGAAGCTGTGAACCTTTCCCGTCGCCGGGTCGAGCCGGTGGATTCGGCCCTCCCAGAACGACCCGAACCAGATCCGTCCTGCCGCGTCGGAGGCGATCGCCTCGACCCGGGCGGGGCGAGCGGTTCGCTCCTCGCGGAAGAGCGGACCATAGCGCCGGAACGCGTTGGCCTCGGGCTCGAAGGCGTCGAGCCCCTCGAGCGTGCCGACCCAGAGGCGGCCGCGCGCATCGGCGTGCAGCGCGAGGATCACGGAGCTGCCGAGGCTCGCGGGATCGTCCGCGTCGTAGAGGAACGACTGGAACTCGTAGCCGTTCCAGCGGTTCAGCCCGCCGACGGTTCCGAACCAGAGGAACCCGTCGCGGTCCTGCGCGATCGCGGTGACGAAGTGCTGAGAGAGGCCTTCCTCGCTGCCGAGGGAGCGGTACCAGATCGTATCGTCGGTCGCGGCCGCTGCCGGTAGGGGGAAGACCGCAAGCAGAGCGAGCAGACTCGCGACACGGAGGAGCCGGCGCGCGGCGTGACGGCTGCTCACGGACGGCCCGCCCGCCGCGCGAAGCACAGCCCCGACCAGGTCGGGTCGAGCGCCGCGATCTTGTAGTCGACCCAGCCGGCGGCCAGCCCGAAGGCCCGGACGCCGTCCTGCGTGAGGTCGGTCGGCGTGCCGGAGGTCTTCTTCGGCCAGGCCAGCCAGAGGCGGCCGCCGTCCGCGACCCGCTTCGCTGCCGCCGCGAATCTCCGCGGCAGCTCGGCCCGCGAGCAGAGGAAGAGCACGACGATGGCGGCTGGCTTGCCGGCTCGCGCGACGATCCGCGCCCCCTCGGGCAGCGGCCCGAGCAGCCGCGCGAACCCCTCCGGCGCGCCGAGCAGCGCGACCGTCGCACCGGCGCGCACCCCCAGCTTGGTCGCCAGCGGCTTGCCGGAGTAGCCCGACAGCGACTGCGGAACGACCGGGGCCGCGGCCGGCGCGGCCGCAAGCGCCGACTTCAGCGCGGCCCGGATCCGCGACCAGGGGGTGAAGCGCGCGTCCGGCAGCAGCGCCCGCACGGCCGCCGTCTTCTCCGGGTCGCCCTCGACGAAGATCAGCGGCAGCCGGCGCGTCGCCCTGCGCCCGCGCAGCCAGACCCCGACGTCGCGGCCCTGCGACGGCACGCGCCGCAGGTCGATTACCGCCGCGGCGAGCGGCTCGTCGAGCAGCGCGCGCAGGGCGTCGCTTGCGGGCGTTGCCAGCACGACGACCTCGTGCCCGACCGCGCGCAGGGTCGCGGCGCGGTCCGCGGCCTCCTTCGCGTTCCAGTGGACGAACAGGATCAGGGCCATGCGGTCACCGCTCCGGCGCTGCCGAATCCTCGCGCTATCATGCACCGGTCCACTGCCGGAGCGCATCATGGGCGACCGCCACGATCACGACCTCCCCGATCCCGGAGCCCCGCCGCCGGAACTGGTCCTGGCCGCGCGCTTCGCGAACGTCGCGCTCGTCCCGCTCGCCAAGTCGATGCTGGACGGCGCCGGGATCCCGTTCTACACCCGCAACGAGCTGACGCAGGACCTGATCGGCTGGGGCCGCTTCGGCGCGATGTTCAACCCGCTGGTCGGGATGGTGGAGTTCTGGGTGCCGGCGGACCAGGTCGAGGCGGCGCGCCGCGTGCTTGGAGAGCTGGGGGAGTCGGACGAGCCGTAGCCGCGTCCCGCGCGTTCAGCGCGATGGAGCGGCGAGCCACTCTCCGAGCCGCTTCTCGAGCGAGGCGATCCGCTGGGCGTCGTCCCAGTCCACCGGGCGCGGCGGGTTGATCTGCTTCTCGCCGCACGGCACTCCGGCGCGTCGGGCGAGCGCGGTGTCCTGGTAGAACACGCTCACCACGCAGTCGACGGACCCATCGCCGTCTCGGTCGAGTGGGACACCAGCTCCGATTCCCATCCGGGTTTTCAGCGCGAGCACCTCGGAGAGATCCGAGCGGAGTTCGTCGGGAAGCGACCGCGAGCGAATGCCCATCCAGCCGCAACCCGCACCGTTCGAGGCGGCAAACGACGGGGAGCCGAGTACGCCCAGCCGCCCGGCGATGAGGCAGTCGACCCGTCCGTCGGCGTCGCGATCGAGCAGTGTCAGACGCTCCCCGCCGAGTCCCACAAAGCCGACTCCCTTGCCCGGGTTCCAATTCGCTGGCAGCGGCCTCTCGGAACAGCCCCGCATGCCGAGACCTAACGCGCCACCGGCTGCGGCGGCGGCCAACGCGACGAGCGCGACCCGGCGGGCGGAGGAGCGCATCCGGTCATCCCCGCGGCAGGAACCAGTCGACGTGACCGCAGCGCTCGCAGACGTGAATCGTGGCCTTCTGGCCGGCCCACTCCAGGTCGAAGAAGGCCAGCGCCCGGCCGCTCAGCATCGCGTCCCGCGTCCAGAACCGCTGCCCGCCGCAGACGCTGCAGGAGAGCAGCTTGCCGGCGACCTCGACGCTCGCGACTTCCCGTTCCTTGGACACCCTCGGCTCCTCGCTCTGCGCGGCGCTCGGGCCGCGCGGTGGCGTCACACCCAGATCCCCGGGATCGCGCGCCGGCAGTCCGGGCACGCTCCCTTCTCCAGGCGGTTCTCCAGCACGGCCATCCCGGTGCGGCGGATCACGACCGCGCCGCAGCCGGGGCAATAGGTGTGATTGCCGGCGTGTCCCGGCACGTTCCCGACGTAGACGAAGCGCAGCCCCTCGGCCCGTGCCGCGTCGCGAGCCCGCTCCAGCGTGGGCACCGGCGTCGGCGGGACGTTCATCAGCCGGAAACTGGGGTGGAAGCGCGTGAAGTGGACCGGGGTGTCGGGCCCGACCTCGTCGCGCACGAAGCGCGCGAGCTGGCGGACCTCGGCCTCGGCGTCGTTGCGGCCCGGGATCACCAGCACGACGATCTCGGTCCACAGCCCGTGCCTCGCCAGGCGGGTCAGCGTCTCCCGCACCGGCTTCAACTCGCCGCTGCACAGCTCCTTGTAGAAACTCTCGGTGAAGGCCTTGAGGTCGACCTTGACCGCGCCCAGCAGCGGGGCCAGATCCTTCAGCGGCTCCTCCAGCCACGAGCCGTTCGAGATCACGAGCGTCCGGACGCCGGCCGGCTTCGCCGCGGCGGCGATGTCGTAGACGAACTCCGACCAGACCACCGGCTCGGTGTAGGTGCAGGCGATCGTCGGCGCCTCGTAACGGCGGGCCAGCGCGACCAGCTCGGCGGGCGTGACGGGGTGGGTCGTGACCTGCTCGGGCCGGGCCTGCGCGATCTCCCAGTTCTGGCAGAACTTGCACTCGTAGTTGCAGCCGGGCGCCGCCAGCGAGAGCGCGCTGGCTCCCGGCAGCACGTGGTAGAAGGGCTTCTTCTCGATCGGGTCCAGGTGCATCGACGCGACGCGCGAGTGGACCAGCGTGTAGTACGCGCCGTGGAGGTTGACGCGCACGCCGCAGGCGCCGCGCTCCTCGTGCGGCAGCTTGCACTTCTTCGAGCACAGGCCGCACTCGATCCACTCGTCCGGGAGCGCCTTCCACCAGCGGGCCTTCGTGGCCGTGAGCCCGGTCGGCTCGGTCAGCGGGATCGCGGGGCCGGTGGGCGCGTCCTGCGCGAGCAGCCGGCCGGGCGCCAGGCAGGCGGCGCACCCGCCGGCCGCGAGGCCGCGCAGGACGAGCCGCCGCGCCGGGTCGATCCGCCTCACGCCTCGACGACCTCCACCCGCTCGAGGTCGGCCACGCCCAGCCCCTTCTTCGCCGCGGCGGCGATGTAGCGCGGGGCACGGCCTTCCTCGGCCAGCGACTTCAGCCCGAGTTCCTTGCGCCGGGCCTCGATCTCGCGCCAGCCGAGCGCGTCGATCGCGACCGGGTCGGTCGAGACCAGCGCGCCGCCCCAGGGCCAGGCCCACTTCGGGCTGCGCCCCGGGCCCGCGTTGCACTGCCCGATCGTCCCGTCGATCACCGTGAGCCGCAGCTTCCTCGCGATCGGGGCCGACGCCGCGAGGTCCGGGATGTAAGGGTTGCAGCCGTCGTCGTGGTACTTGTTCGGGTT
>CAYZDB010000032.1:9291-15823 GCA_964476985.1 uncultured Acidobacteriota bacterium
TCCCGTGGTCCTTGAGCACGCCGACGTTGACCAGCGCGGTGACGTCGTTCGCGAGCAGCTTGGCGAAGCACGAGCCGCCGGCGCCCCACTCGCGCGGCGCGTCCTCGTAGGCGTCGTCGGTCCCGACCACGCGCACGCCGCCGGCCTCGGCGAAGCCGGCGTTTTTCAACTCGCGGCTGGTGCGGTCCCAGATCACGATCTGGCGCGCGGGAACGCCGGCGGCGATCAGCCACTCGGCGAGCTGCTGGACCAGCTTCGGCTGCGGCGAGAGCCCCTTGCCGGCGATGCAGTTGACCTTGAGCGCGACGACGTCCGTAGAGCGGAACAGCTTCTTCATCGCGTCGACGGGGGTCTTCTCTCCCGTGGCACGCGCGACCGCGGCGCCGAGCGGGGCGAACGCGACCTCGGGGACGACCGAGCCGTCGGCGGCCGTCCAGCCGGCGCGCCGCGCGCGCACGACGACCGGCTTGCCGCCGCCCTTGACCTCCGGCGCGGCGTGCGCGTCGCCGAGCGGCCCGCGCAGCAGGAACGGCCCGGCGGCGGCCCCCGCCGCCCCGGCGAGGATCAGCTTCAGCGCGTCGCGTCGCCCGCGGTCGAGGGTCATCCCTTCCTCCCGTGCCCCGGCTCGTCGATCACCTGCCCCTCGAACACCGAGAACTTCGTTGCCGGATCGCGCCACGCCGCGCCGTCCAGCCCGGCCTTGCGCGCCAGGTGCTCCAGCGTCTCTTCCAGCGTCCAGCCCTGCTCGCCCGGGACCTGCGGCAGGAAGACCGCGCGCCGGCCGTTCTGGTCGAGCAGGATCCCGTGCCGGCCGAGCTGGATCTCCTTCCACGAGGCGACCGGCCGCGGGACCGACAGGACCGTCACCTCGACCGCGAGCCGGTCCAGCTCGCCGGCCGCGACCGGCGTGAAGCGCGGGTCCTCGAGCGCGGCGTTGACGGCGGCGACGACGACGGCCTGGTGCAGCGGGTAGGCCGGCAGGACCTGGCCGATGCAGCCACGCAGCTTGCCCAGCCGCGCGATCTCCTGCGGGTCGGTCCGCGAGAGCGTGACGAACACGCCCTGCATCCGGTCCAGCTCCGGCCGCGGCGGCAGCGCCGCCAACTCGCGCTCGACGTCGTCGGTGCCGCGCAGCTCGGAGGTGATCGCGGCGCGGGCGAGCTTCACCAGCCGCGATGACAGGTCGGCGTCGAGCGGCGGGGCGGTGGGGGGAGCGACCGCCGGCGCGGCGGGCACCCCTTCGACCGGCGGAGCCGGGACGGGCGGGTCGTAGAACGCCATCGCGGCGTAGCTGACCGAGTTGTCGTCGGCCATCCCGGGCAGGTCGATCGAGGCGTACTCGGCCAGCAGCACGCCCTGCGCCTTCGGCGCGATCCTCCGCAGCAGCTCGGCCATCGTCGCCAGGCCGTGGCGGCCGCAGATCGTGTCGTCGGTCAGATCGAGGTGCCGGCGGAAGGCCTCGGTGTCGACCTGCGCCAGCGCGGCGACGGCGGTGTCCTGGAGCTGCTGGATCTTCCCGCGCGCCGCCGGGGCCGAGCGCCCGTACGGCGCGTAGCCGAAGCGCGGCCCGTAGTGCGTGAAGTCGGTCGAGAAGACGAAGAGCGTCTTCCCGTCGTGCAGCGCCGCCAGCTTCGCGGCGAAGGCGCGCTCCTGCTCCGGGTCGGTGCCGCCGGCGAGGATCGGGACGAGGGTGAAGCCCCCCAACGCCTGCTGCAGGAACGGCAGCTCGATCTCGACCGCGTGCTCCTCGTCCTCCGCACCGGGCACGACGCGGGCGATCCGGCCGTCGTCCAACGCGTGGATCGCCTCGCGGTCCAGCGGGATGTCGCCGAGCGGCGTGCGGTAGGCCGTCGCGTTGCTCAGCGAGAAGCCGCTGAAGCCGGCGTGGTGCGACGGCGCGACGACGACGACTCGCGCGAACTCGCCGCGCTTCACGGTCCGGAACGCGGCGGCGGCGGCGGGCCCGGAGTAGCGCCAGCCGGCGTGCGGGACGACCAGCGCGACCGGCCTGCCGGCCGGGGCCGGCGCGGCGGCGGCGGCGGCGCGCAGCATCCGCGTCACCTCGGCCGCCGCCAGCGACGGCGAGCCGGGGTACCACGTGCCGGCGATCGCCGAGCGCCGCACGCCGGCCGTCGTCGCGGCGAAGGCCACGAGGGGAAGCAGGCTGAACAGGACGATCAGGAGCGAGGGGGCGACCGCGGCTCTCATGGCGCGATCCTCCAGAGCGCGGCGCGGCGTCCGCCCGAGCGCGGGCCGCGGCGGCTCGGTGACAAGAGTAGCGCACCTGCCCGAGGGGAGGGTGCGGAGGGTCGGCTCGGCGGCCCGTAACGGCGGTTCAGTGCCTCGGGCGCAGCGGGGACGGGACCACCGGCGAGACCGCCCAGACGTCGACGTGCAGGTCCGCGACGTGGTGGCGCATCTCGCCGACGATCGCCTGCCACTCCGGCCGCTCGACAAACGCGGCCCAGTCGCTGGTCGAGTCCCAGACCGAGGTGGACAGGACGTGCGCGGGATTGAGCAGGTCGCGGTGGGCGGAGATCTGCTCGATGCCCTTGGCCTCGAGCGCCAGCTCCACGGCGCGGCGCATCGTGTTCTCGTAGGCCGCGACGTCGGCGTTCGGGAGAATCTTGTAGTTCATGGTGACTTCGATCATGGCGTGCCCTCCTCTTCGACTCGCGCGAAACGCGTGAGGAGCGACGGACTGGAGCGCAAGCAGTGTAGCGCTGCGCCGGCCGGAGGACGCCCCGGGCGCGATGCGAACTGCAGGAACGATTCTCGGTGCGACCCGACCGCGCAGCTTACCCGGAACGGTGCGCGTTGCGCTGGAGGGGAGGCGGTTCGCGGTGAACTGACTTCCTTCCGGTCGGAGCCGGTTTCTCCAGGGCTGCCCCGCGATGCTGATCGACCTCGAGAGCCTCGACCACGAGGTCGTGCAGGGCTAGGAAAAAGGAAAGGCCGCCCTTCCGGGCGGCCTTTCCCGCGAACCGGGGAGGGGGGAGGGAGGATCAGACCCAGCCGCGGAGCTTGACCGCCTCGGCGACCCGGTTGACCGAGACGAGGTAGGCGGCGAGGCGCGGGTGGACCTTCTCCTTGATCATCATGTCGTAGACCGCGTTGAAGGCGTTGGTCATCGCGTGGTCGAGGCGCTTGTGGACCTCTTCCAGCGACCAGTAGTAGTTGTAGGTGTTCTGCACCTGCTCGAAGTAGGAGACCGTCACGCCGCCGGCGTTGGCCAGGAAGTCGGGCAGCAGCAGGATGTTCTTGGAGTGCAGGACCTTGTCGGCCTCGGGGGTGGTCGGGCCGTTGGCCAGCTCGAGCACCACCTTGGACTTGATCTTGTCGACGTTGCGGTCGGTGATCTGGCCCTCGATCGCGGCCGGGATCAGCACGTCGCACGGGATCTCGAGGCAGTCGGCGGAGGCGGCCAGCGTCTCGGCGCCCTTGAAGCCCTTGATCGAGCCGGTTTCGGTGAAGTGCTTGTGCAGCGCGTTGAAGTCGAGCCCCTTCTCGTTGTACGCCGCGCCGTCCCACTCACCGACGCACACGACCTTGCCGCCGATCTCCTCGGTCACGATCTTGGCCGCGAACGAGCCGGCGTTGCCGAAGCCCTGGATCGAGTAGGTCGCCTTGGAGAGGTCGAGGCCGATCTTCTTGGCGGCCTCGCGCAGCACGTAGAGCCCGCCGCGCGCGGTCGCGTCGCCGCGCCCCTTGGAGCCGCCCAGCGCCAGCGGCTTGCCGGTGATCACGCCCGGCTCGGAGTGGCGGACGATCATCTCGAACTCGTCCATCATCCACGCCATGATCTGCGGGGTGGTGTAGACGTCCGGCGCCGGGACGTCCTTGTGCACGCCCAGGATCGGGCCCAGCGCGCGGACGTAGGCGCGGGCCAGCCGCTCCTTCTCGCCCTCGCTCATCTCCTTCGGGTTGCAGATCACGCCGCCCTTGCCGCCGCCCAGCGGGATGTCCACCACTGCGGTCTTCCAGGTCATCCAGGCCGCGAGCGCGCGCACGGTGTCGATCGTCTCGTCCGGATGCCAGCGGATGCCGCCCTTGGCCGGGCCGCGCGCGATGCTGTACTCGACGCGGAAGCCCTCGAAGATCTTCGTCTTCCCGTCGTCCATCTTCACCGGGACGAAGAAGTGGTGCTCCATCTGCGGGACGCGCAGGAACTGGTGCGTGGCGTGGTCGAGGCCGAGGCGAGCGGCGGCTTCGTCCAGCTGCGCCTGCGCGATCTTGAAGGGATTGAGCTCGGACATGGGTTTCCTCCGGTCGAACAGGGATGGGCGGTGTCCCGGGCGTCGGGACGGAACGCGTTCGGATCCGCAATCGGTGGGGAGGGGAATTCTAATCCGTTCGGGCGAGGCGCACTAGGGGGCCCGAAGCGTTTGCTGACATCGCCCTTTGGGCGATTGAATTGCGATTAACAGAGCTGCTGGGCAGATTAGCCCCGGACGCTCCAGGTCAGCGGATCGCGGCGAGCAAGCCCGTCCCGACGCGGGAAAGCGGCTCGAGCACCAGCCCCGGGTAGACGCCCAGCAGGATGGTGCCGGCCACCGCGGTGGCCAGGACGATCGCCGTCCCGACCGGGACCGTGATCCCCTCCGAGACCTCCGTCTCCGGGGCCTCGAAGAACATCGCCACGATCACCCGAAGGTAGTAGGCCGCCCCCACCACCGCCGTGACCCCCATCAGGGCCGCCAGCGCGCCGTGCCCGGCGTCGAGCGCGGCGAGGAAGATCACGTACTTCCCGGTGAAGCCGCCGGTCGGCGGGATCCCGATCAGCGAGACCAGGAATAGGCCCATCGTCCAGGCCAGGCCCGGCCGCCGCTGCACCAGCCCCTTGAAGTGGGAGATGCTGTCGGCGTCCTCGCCGTCCTGCTGGAACAGCGAGACGACGGCGAAGGCCCCGACCGTCATGAAGGTGTAGGACAGCAGGTAGAAGACGATCGATGACGTCGAGACCGCGACCGGCGTCATCAGCGCCAGCAGCAGGTAGCCGGCGTGGGCGATCGACGAGTAGGCCAGCATCCGCTTGACGCGCGTCTGGACCAGCGCGACCAGGTTGCCGATCACCATCGTCGCGGCGGCCAGGACCGCCAGCACCGAGAGGCCGCGCGCGGCCAGCTCCGGCGAGGCCTCGGCCGAGCTGCCGACCAGCCGGATCAGGACCCCGAAGGCCGCGGCCTTGGTGGCGGCCGCCATGAAGCCGGTGATCGGGGTCGGGGCGCCGGTGTAGACGTCGGGTGCCCAGAAGTGGAACGGCACCGCCGCGACCTTGAAGGCGAACCCGACCAGCAGCAGGCCGGAGCCGGCGAGCAGCATCGCCTTGCCGTAGGGGGCCAGGGCCGAGGCCTCGCGGACCGTGGCCACGATCCCGCCCAGGTCCAGGCGCCCGGTCGCGCCCAGCACCAGCGCGATCCCGTAGACCAGGAAGGCGGTCGAGAAGGCGCCGAGGATGAAGTACTTGAACCCGGCTTCGACCGAAGCGCTCTTGTCGCGCGTCAGCGCCGACAGGACGTAAAGCGGGATCGAGAGGATCTCGAGCCCGAGGAAGATCATCAGCAGGTTGTCGGTGCCGATCATCATCGTCATGCCGGCGACCGAGAAGAACAGCAGCGGGAAGACCTCGGGGTGGTAGCCCCGCGCGCGCTCGAGGTAGCGCGGCATGAACAGCAGCGCCATCACGCCCGCCAGGGCGCAGATGAAGTCGATCCAGAGCGCCAGCCGGTCGGTCCGGACCATTTCGCGGCCGACGACGCCGGCGGTCGAGGCGAAGTCGACCACGCTGCCGATCCGGCCCAGCATGATCAGCGGCACCGCCGCGGTGACCAGCATCCCGGCGACGGCGAAGCCCCAGAGCCAGCGCCGGTCGTGGCGCAGCGCCGGCGTGAAGACCAGGAGCAGCAGGCCGTACGCCGCGGGGACCAGCGTCGGGAGCGCCACCCACCAGTTGAAGGTCGGCATCGTCAGGACCCCATCATCATCCAGGCAACCAGCACCGCGCCGCCCAGGAGCCACAGCGCGTACTGCCGGACCGCGCCCGACTGGAACAGCTTCAGCATCTGGCCCGAGAACTCGGCGCTCGCGCCGGCCAGGTTGACGGCGCCGTCGACCACGCGGCCGTCGAACCCGGCGAAGTAGCGCGAGATCGCCCAGAACGGACCCAGCACGAAACGGTCGTAGAACTCGTCGACGAACCACTTGCGGTGCAGCAGGCGCCGGAGCAGTGGCATGCGGGCGGCCAGCGCGGTGGCGCGGGCCATGCCGTCGCCGTAGGCCCAGCGGGCCGCGACCAGCCCGGCCGCGAAGATCGCCGCGGCCAGCGCGAACAGCCCCCACTCCTCGGGCATCGACGGGTGCCGCCGCCAGCCCTCGGCCAGGACCGCGCCGTGGCCGGCCTCGGCCCCGTGCCCCGCGTCCGCCGCGGGCTCCGCGGGCGCCCCGCCGTGCTCCGCCGGCGCCGCCCCGTGCGCCACCGCCGCCGGCACGCCCTGGGCCGCGACCACCGGGTGCAGCACCTTCTCGAACCAGT
>CAYZDB010000033.1:0-15563 GCA_964476985.1 uncultured Acidobacteriota bacterium
CCATCGGGCAGTGGTGTGCGCGGGCGGGGTTGACGCTTGGGGTGAGGAAGAAAGCCGAGAAAGTGGCGGTGAAGGTGAAGGGGGGGAAGGTGGAGAAGCCGCCTGTGCCTGCCGCCGACCCGCCCTCGGCTACCACCGCGCGCGCCCCTCCTCGTCGAAACGGCCTCGATGTTGACGCCCTGGAGCCGAAGGTCCGTCGCACCCTTCAAGCGGCCATCCTGCGCCGCATCAACAAGCTCGCATCCGAGGAGAGCCTGTCCCTCCGCGAGCAGCGCGACATCGCCGTGACCCTCGCCATCCTGATCGACAAGACCCCTGGCATCCTCGACGCCCACAACCTGACCCGCGACGACAGCGCGACCGGCGGCCCGACCGACGAGGAGATGGACGCACTCGACGCGCTCATGCTCGCCGACGAGCCCTCCGTGCCGGCCCTGCGCGTCGTACCCTCCAAGGTGACCGCGTGAATACGAACGACTGGAACAAGGCCGACGAACGCGAGGCACAGGCCGCGCAGGAGGCCGTCCTCGCAGCGGCCGAGTGGGTCCCCCTCGCCGACCTGATCCCGTGGAAGCGCAACCCGCGGCACAACGACGGCCGCCCGGTGCGCGTGGTCGCCGACAGCATCCGGCGCTTCGGGTTCGCCGATCCCGTGGTGGCGTGGCGGGAGAAGCGGCAGATCGTCGGGGGGCACACACGGATCAAGGCGATGCAGGCAATCCTCGCCGACGCGCCCGACTTCGTGCCGCGCGGCTGTCCGTCCCCCGGCATGGTGCCCGTCCGGTTCATGGACTTTGCCAGCCAGGCCGAGGCCGACGCCTGCGCCGTCGCGCTGAACAAGGCCGGCGAGGCGGCGACGTGGGATGACGGGGCGTTGGCGGACATCCTGCACGACATCGAGGAGGCCGACGCAAGCCTGCTGGACGCAATCGGGTTCGAGGACGACGAGTTGGCGGCGCTGTTGGGCGATCCAGGAGATGCTGGCGGTTCCGGCGATGACAGGCGGGACGGCCCCAACCTCGCCGAACGATTCGGCGTCCCCCCGTTCTCGGTGCTCGACGCCAGGCAGGGGTACTGGCAGGACCGGAAGCGGGCGTGGCTTGGGATCGGGATTCAGTCGGAGTTGGGGCGTGGCGCCGCAGAAACGGGCATTCCGGGGGGGGCGAGGCTACCGGCGGCGACTTTGGATCCGAGCGGAAAGACGCAGCGCGGGGACGGGCGCGGAAGGGTAGCGGGGGGGGGGCAGGAAATGATCGACGGCCGAGCGAAGGGCCTCACATGGGGTCAGTCGGGGGCGATGTCCCACCCGACGTTCAATCACTACCGCGACGCGGAGAAGGCAAATCGCGGAGGACGACGTGGGTAGCCGGCAACCGCCCCGAGTCCGCGCTCGACGACACGAGCCGAAAGATTCTCGGCGCAACGAAGTCCCGGAGGAAGTGAAGTGAGCAAACCGCCGAACGCCCGCACCTTTGGGCAGGACTTGATGCGGCAAGAACACACCGTCGGGGGGGGCGACCGATGAAATCCGGTGATCGGGCAGACGCCGACCGTCGCTCCAACCTCAACGACGCGCCCCCGACCCCCGACTGGGCGACGGGGACGGGGACGGGGACGGAGAACATGGCACCGGGTACGTCGATCTTCGACCCCGTACTGTGCGAACTCGTGTACCGCTGGTTTTGCCCGCCCGGCGGCACCATCCTCGATCCGTTCGCGGGCGGGTCGGTGCGGGGCGTTGTCGCTGCGATCCTGGGCCGCCGGTATGTCGGCGTGGAGATTCGGGGGGAGCAGGTGGCGGCGAATCGACAGCAGTGGACGGGCATTGGGGGCCGGTACGAGGATGTCGTCGGCCCTCAATGGATCCACGGCGACTCCCGCAACATTGCCGAATTGGCGGCCCACGCGGATGCCGACCTCATTTTCTCCTGTCCGCCCTACGCCGACCTGGAGCGGTACAGCGACGACCCGGACGACCTCTCCACGCTTGACTACGGCGCCTTCCTCGCCGCCTACAGAATGATCATCGAGGCGACCGTCACGCGGCTCAAGCCCGACCGGTTCGCCTGCTTCGTGGTGGGCGACGTGCGCGACCCCGCCGGGTTCTACCGCAACTTCCCGGCGGACACGATCCGGGCGTTCCTCGACGCGGGCATGAAACTATACAATGAGGCGATCCTCGTGACCGCGATCGGGTCACTCCCCCTGCGCGTGGGGCGAGCATTCGGAGCAAATCGGAAGCTGGGCAAAACGCACCAGAACATCCTCGTGTTTTACCGTGGCGACCCGCGCAAGATCCGGGATGTGCTGGGTGAGGTGGAGGTAAACGTACCACTTGACGACCTGGACGAGGGATAACCGTGCCGGTATGTTCTCTTCATGCCACCCGACGCCCTCCCGTATACGCCGATCGCCGCCCGCCGCACGGGCGACCCGCGCCTCGACGCGGCCCATGAGCGGGTCCGCGAAACGGACAACGCATGGCGCCGAGCGCGAGTGGAGCGCGAGGCGATCGATGACGTGCGCCGCCTTGCGTCGGCCTACGCAAAGGCATCGGAAGATTATCAGCGGATCAAGTTTGGGCGGGTCAAGCAGCGCGTTTCCGTGGTGGCGCTGCTTCGATGAGGCAGCCAGGTGACCGCCCCCAACCGCTCCGCCGCCTACGCCGCCCTCCCCTGGCCGGTGTTCCGCGAGCGGTGGGCGATGCTGCCGAGCCGGGCGCAGCGTGACGAGGCGCTACGGCTGCGGTTCCGCGAGGACCAGGCCGGGTTTCTGCGCTACCTCTGGCCCGACACGTACACCCGGCCCTGGGCGGCGCCCCACGTCGAGATGCTGTCGCGGCCGAAGGTGCCGTGGCGTGACCGCCGCGGCTCGCAGACCCGCACGTATCGGGCCATCGCCGCCCCCCGAGGCATCAGCAAGACGGGCATCATCCGGGGCAGCATCGTTCACGACATCTGCTATGGCCTGGAGCGCGTGATCCCGATCCTGTCGGCGGGGCTCGACCTGTCGATCGCGTCGCTTGCCGCGATCCGGGCGATGCTCATGGAGCCGAAGGTCGCGCAGCTCTACGGGCCGGTGTCGATCGTGGGGGGCGCCACGCGGTACACCGTCACCGTCGGGGGCCACCGCTGCACGCTCATCGCCAAGAGCTTCGGCACCTCGGTTCGCGGCCTGAACGACGAGGGGGTGCGGCCGACGCGGCTGATCGTAGACGACGGCGAGGACAAGCTGAAGGTCAACAACCCTGACCAGCGCCGGAAGTGGTGGGACTTCCTCGTCGCGGACCTCCAGAAGATCGGCGACCTCGCCGGCGGGCTCATCATCGACTGGGTGGGTACCGTGCTTCACACCGATTCGGTGCTGGCGCGGTTGCTGACGAACGGCGGCTGGCAGGCGAGCCGCTACGCCGCGCTCCAGTCCTGGCCGGATCGCCCCGACCTGTGGGAAGCCTGCGGCCGGGTGTGGGCGGACCTCACGATAGGCGACGTCCACGCCCGCGAGGAGGCCGCGCGCGCGTTCTACGACAAGCACCACGAGGAGATGGACCGCGGCGCGGTCATGCTCCATTCGCAGTGGATCGACCTGTTCGCGTTCTACGTCGCGATCTGGACGGAGGGCATTGGCTCGGTGCTCAAGGAGTTGCAAAACACCCCGCGCGACCCGACCGCGTGCGTGTACGACTCCGCCACCTTCCCGAAATGCCGCGTCGTCACCCTGGCCGGCGGCGAGCTCGGGGTGCAACGGCTTCGCCCGAACGGCGAGCCCGACGGCAAGCCGGTTCCGCGCTCCGAGCTGCGTGTCAGCCTGCGCCTCGACCCGATCCCCGGCGACGAGATGGGCGCGCTGGGCGGCGGCGCCGGCGGCTCCGACTTCGCGGCTATCGCCGTGATCGCCCGCGACTCGCACGGGTGGGCCTACGTCGTGGACGGCTGGATGCGCCGCGCGAAGGATTCCGCGCAGATGACCGCGTTCTGGACCCTCGCTGAGAAGTGGAGGGCCGAGGAGGGGCGAGTCGAAAGCAACGGCTTTCAGCGGTGGATGACGGCCGGGTTCAAGCGTCAGCAGGAGGAGCGCCGCGAGGCCCGGAAGTGGTGGAGGACGGCACTCAAGGACGCGAAGGACAGCGTCTCGACCACGAACAAGGACAACGACATCGCAGCGATGGAGCCGGTGATCGCCTCCCGCCTGATCTACTTCGCCGAGAACCTGCCGGCCGACGCACAGGCGCAGTGGGACGACTGGCCCGGCGGCGCTCACGACGACTGGCCCGACGCCGTCAGCCGCGGGTACCGGGATAGCGATACCGTCATCGTCGGGATGGTCAACCACCCCCTCGGCGCCCCTGCAACCCCCTTCCGCCGGTAGCCCATGCCCACCGTCAAGACTTTGAGCGCCCGCCACCCCTCGTACGACCGCGAGCGCCTGGAGCGGTGGGAGGCTCTGTACGAGGGCGGGGCGTGCTGGCGCGACCTCGTCTCGTACTGGATCCCGCAGAACCCCCAGGAGCCCGACGAGCTGTGGCACGCTCGCAAGGCCCGCGCCGCCTACGCGAACGACGCCGCCCCGGTCGTCGACCTCATCGCCGCCTGGTGCTTCTCCTCGCCGCCCGACGTCGACGGCCTCCCCGAGCAGGGCCACGGCGCCGGGTGGGACACGAACGTCGACGGGCAGGGAACCAGCCTGACCAGCTTCATGCGGGCGATGCTGACGACGGCGTTGACCTGCCGCACGGCCTGGACGTGGTGCAACCTGCCCGCGCGCCCCGACGGCGCCGCTTTGGTGACGCGCGCCGACGAGGAGGCCGCCGGGGTGCTGGCCGCGTACCTCGTCGACCTCGAGCCCGAGCACGTCATCAACTGGGGCGAGGACGCGGCGGGCGGCTTGCAGTGGGTCGTCATCGCCGACAAGATCACGCGACAGGCGGGCCCCCTCGACCCGGCCGCAACGGTGTACCGGTGGACGGTGATCGACGCGACGACGATCCGCCGCTGGGAGTGGACCGCGACCGAGGGTCGCCCCTCGCCCCAGGAGCAGGACGAGCCCGTCGAGGTGCCGCCGCTCGTTCACGGGTGGACCGTCGCCGGGAGGCCGGCGATCCCGGTCGTGCGCCTTCGCCTCCCCCACGGGCTCCACGTCCTCGGCAAGATTGAGGACGTCGTCGTCGACCTCACCCGCGCCGACAACGATCTCGGCTGGGCGCTTCACAGGGGGGCGCACGAGATGATGGTGTTGCAGCTCGCCAACCCGTCGATGGGCCCGACGCTCGGGGCCGGGTACTACATGCAGATCGGGCAGGACGACAAGGTCAGCTATGCCTCGCCGTCGGGCACGGTGTACGACGCCCTGACGCAGCGGATCACCGACCGCCGCGAGCAGGTCTACCGGGCGGTGCAGCAGATGGCGCAGTCGGTGTCGGGGGAGAGCACTCCGGCCCGCGCGTCGGGGGCGAGCAAGGCGCTCGACTGGCAGGCGTTGTCGATCATGCTCGACGCCTACGCCGAGCTGGTGAAGGTGACGCTTCGGCGGATTCTGGATCTCGTCGTCCATCCGCTCACGGGCCGCACGGACGGGCTGACCGTGGAGGGCCTTGACGGATGGTCGCAGGACGACCTCATGGAGATCCTCGCCAACGCCGCCACCGCGGCCCCGCTGGTGCCCTCGCCGACGTTCAAGCGCGAGACGGCGAAGCGGATCGCGCGGCTGGCGCTGACCGACCTCGACGCCGAGACGGAGGCCAAGATCGAAGCCGAGCTCGACGCGGAGTCGTTCGAGGAGCCGGCGCTGTACGCGCCGCCGCCGCCGACGGATGACCCCCTCGACGACGAACTTGACGAGCTTGCGAAGCCACCGGCCGCTCGTGAGTCCCCGAAGCCCCGAGCGCCGCGCCGTAAGGCCGCCGCGTGAGCCGGATCGACGACCTACTCGCCCGCCAGGCAGCGACCCTCGCGGCGCTTCAAGAGGCACAGGTGCGCGCGGTCTACAACGCGCTCTCGGACGCCTCGCTCCGGGTGGCGGCCGACCTGGAGGCGTTGCGCGTCACCGGCGGCGACCGTGTGCAGCGGTTCACGGCGCAGCACCTCCGCGTCATGCAGGCGCAGCTCGACGCGGCGCTCCACCAGCTCACCACGCGGCTGGTCGACGAGCAGACCGCCGCCGGGGTGGGCCTGGGAGAGCGGGCGTACAAGGACCTGATCGCCACGATCCGCGCCAACGAACCGGGCTTCACCGACGCCGGCAACCGGATCGAGTGGCGCACGGTCACGCGGCTCGCGGACGAGCGCGGGTTGCTCCTCCACCGCTACAGCCACGAGCGGTACGGCGCCGAGCTCATCGGGGCGATCCAGCGGGAGATGGTGGCGGGCGTCGCGCGGGGGCTGACGATCCCGCAGCTCACGAAGCGGATCGCCGGCGCCGACGGAGTGTTCGCGCGGCTCCGGGGGCGAGCGGAACTTGTGGCCAGAATGGAGGTGTCCGCCGCCTACAACCGGATGCACGAGGCGGTCATGCAGGAGGCCGCCGCGGTGACGGACATCGAGGGCGACCCCGACCCGCTGATGCACCAGGCCGACGAGTTCTTCGACAACCGCAACCACCCGCTCTCGCGCGCCGTTCACGGCGTCGTCGCGGCGCTGTCGCAGCCGTTCCGCGTCCGGATCGCCGACGTGCAGGCCGCTGCCACGAAGCTGAAGCGCCCGGCTGGTGGCGTGCTGATGCGGGTGGAGGGCGCGTGGTACGCGGGGACCTACCCCCTGCACTTCAACGAGCGTGGGCGCACGGTGCCCTATCGCGCGTCGTGGGACGGCGGCGCCGCGCTGGCCCGGATGGAGGGTCCGCAGCTCATCGGCATCCCGAAGGCGACGATCGCGGGGGCGTGGCGGGAGATGGCGGCGTAGGCGATTCCTGACACCCCCGTCAGAAAAACCGCATCCGTCATACTTGACGGGTCCGCCAGCTACGCGGTACGCTCCGGCGGAGTACGGAGCAGCCTTGGCCCTCGACGACGCCGACAAGAAGTTCATCACCGAGCTGTTGGCCGCCGCGACCAAGGACTTCGCCAAGGCCGCCGACCTCGCCACCGTCATCAAGGGCCAACTCGACGAGCGGCTGAAGGACGCCCCCACTGCCGAAAGCATCGCTGCCGCCGCGAAGAAGGCCGCCGACGACGCCCTCGCCGCGAGGGGCACGGCCGACGACAAGGGCAAGGGGAAGGGCGATACCGGGGACAACCCCGCGCTCGCGGCCCTCCAGAAGAAGATCGACGAGCAGACCGCCGCTTTCGAGGCCGAGCGCAAGGCCCGGATCGACGCCGAGGCCCGCGCCGTGAAGGACGCCCACCGGTCGAAGGTCCGCGACGCGCTTACCGCGGCCGGGGTCGACGCCAAGGCGCTTCCGCTGGTCATGCCCTACCTTGAATCCAGCGGCGTCCTCGTCCTCGACGGCGACAAGCCGGGGTGGAGGGGGAAGGACAAGTACGGCACCGCCACCGTGCTCGACTTCGCCGACGGCGCCAAGGCGTTCGCCGGCTCCGACGACGGCAAGCGGTTCGTTCCCGCCGGCGACACCCGGGGCACGGGCGACCGGGCCGCGGAGCGCAACGGGGCCGGCGACGGCTCCGCCGGGCACCTGAACGACATCCGCGGTTCTGACTTCCTTTCCGCGCTCGATGCCGCCATCGGCGGCTGACCTCTGACCCTCCTCGGGAGAATTCATCATGGCCGTACTCGGACTCTCCGCGATCAGCGCGGTCCTGAACCTTCGCTACTCGGGGCAGATCACCGAGAACTTCCGCCGTGACAGCGTCCTGGCGTACCTCCTGCCCGTGCGGTCCGAGGCCAACTCGACCTGCACCTGGGACGTGAAGCTCGCAGCCCGCAACACGGCCGGCGTGCGCGCGGCCGGCGCCGACGCGAGCGGGTCCGACTACTCCAACGACGTGCGCCTCCAGGCGACGATCGCGTGGGCCCACTACGAATCGTTCGCCACGATCACCGGCACCGCCGACCGGATCGCCCGCGCGAACGGCCGCTACGCCGGCGGGCAGGACCTGCTCGGCGAGGAGCTGACCGACGCCGGTGACGAGCTCGCCGTCGCGCTGTCGGCGCACAGCTACTCCGGCGACTACACCGCCTCCCCCGTCGAGCTCGCCGGGCTGGCGCAGGCGGTCGACGGGTCCGCCGGCACCTACGCCGGGATCGCCACTGCCAGCTACGCGACCTGGGTGAGCCCCGAGAACACCACCACGCTCGCCACGCTGACCAAGGACAACATCCGGCAGCTCCTGATCCGCCCGTTCAAGGACAACACCGGCAAGCGCCCCCCGATGATCGTCTGCCCCGGCAACGTCTACGACCGCGTCGTGTCGCTGTTCGACGAGCAGAGCCGGATCATCGTCCAGACCGTCAACACCCCGATGGGCCAGATGGACATCGGCAAGGCCGGGTTCACTGGCATCGTCCTCGACGGCGTGCCGATCATCGAGGACCGGCACTGCACCGCGAACACCATGTACGCGCTGGATCCGATGTGGGTCGAGTACGTCCAGGTGCCGCCCGCGTGGACCGCGATGGACCCCGGCCAGCTCCAGGGCATGTTGCGCCAGATGACCGGCAAGGTCATCCCGCTCGACCAGATCACCGCCGCGATGGCCGCCGCCGGCACCCGGCTCTCCGCGCAGATCAACGCCCTCGCCAAGACCGGCGACTCCACGAAGCTCCAGCTCGTCCTCGACTGCCAGCTCCGCGTGAAGCGTCGCACGGGCGCCGCCAAGCTGACCCTCACCTGATCCACGCGGGGCCAGCCCCAGGAGTCCACCGATGGCGAATCTCCCCAAGAGCGGCGGGCGTACCGAGCTCGACGGCATCATCGCGCAGGTCAACGCGCTCATCGCCGACTTCTCCGCGCTGCGGACCAGCATGGGCGTCGGCGACAACCTCGTGCTCGGTCGCGACGACCTGACCGCCACGATCGCGGACCTCACCGCGGTCCGCAACGAGGTGGTCGACCTCGTGACCGACGTGGGCGCGCTGCGTACCACGCTGGCCGCGGTGCAGGTCGACACGGCCGAGATCCGCGACAAGCTCAACACGCTCGTCACGGAGTACAACCTCACACTGGCGAAGCTCGACCTCGACGCGACCGTGACGGACACCGACTACGCGGCGACGAACCCCGGCGTGGCCCCCGCGGCGCTGACCAGCTCGGCGCCGGCCGCCATCGTGGCGACCAACCCCGCGGCGCTGACGACCTCCACCACGCTCGGGATCGGCAACGGCACCACCGCGGGCCGCCTGCGTACCAACGCCGACATCGAATACGCCATCGGCGGAACGATCTACCGCAAGGCCGCCACCGACAACCTCTGGAACCTCTCCGCGGAGACGGACACCACCGGCGCGCAGTACCGGGCGTATCGGTTGTATCTGGACAGCGCCGGTGGCGCGACGGCCGCTCCGAGCGACAACGCGGCATCGGCCGCCGCCGCCCTGGCGGCCCTCCCGGCGAACGTCGCCACCAAGGTCACCGTCGGGATCTTCGTCGCCGGGCCATCCACCGACTTCGACAACGCCGGCGGCCTCGCCGCGCAGGGCACGATCTACGAAGGGCAGACCTCGACCGTGACCGACCTCGCCAGCGCGACGGCGGCCACGATCAGCCAGGTCGCGCCGTAGGCGATGGCGCTCACCGCGACCCAGAAGGCCGGGGTGCGCCTGTACCTCGGGTACTCCGACGGGTCGCGTGACACCCCCAGCGGGTACAACCTCGAGGGCGTGTTCGCTGGCCTGTCCGCGGAAGCGGAAACGCAGGTGATCGCCCTCCTGGCATCGCTCGCGACGGTCGACGCGAAGTTCACCGAGTCCGCGGCGCTGTCGGCCGCCGGCCTCAAGAGCGTCGACAACGGCGGCGTCGAGTGGTTCGGGGCCACGTCGGCGCAGTCCTCGCTTTCCGCGACGGGGCGCCGGCTGGTGGCGCGGCTCGCCATCATCCTCGGCGTTCCGGTGGTCCGCGACGTGTTCGGGTCCGCCGCGCCGATGTGCGGCCCGATGGGGCTCGGCTGATGGCCGGGAAGCCTCACTGCGCCGTGTGTCGTACCGCGGTCGTGTCGGCCCGCGGCGACGTCTGCCCGGCGTGCCAGGCGTCGGAGACGCCCCCCACCGCGGGCGAGGTCGTGGACGTACTGCCACCGCCGCCGCCCGCGCCAGAGGTGGAGGTCCCGCCCCCATCCCCGGCCACCGTCCGCGCGCTGCGCTCGTTCTGGACGACCTACGCCGACGGCCGCCCCTGGTACGTCGGGTGGCGCGACATCTTGCACGGAGCCCTCGCCGCCCGCCTCGTCGATCTCCACCCCGACCTCGTCGAGCCCTTCCCACCGGTGGCGCCGTGAGCCTGCGTAGCGAGCTCGTGTCGGTGGTCGACGCCGGGCGCCAACTCGCGGCCGACCTTGGCTTGCGTCAGCGGTCGGTTGTTGTCCGCACCCGCACCTGGAGCGGGGGCCGTCCCGGCTCGGGAACGCCGACCGACGTGGACGTGACCCTGACCCCGCCCCCCAAGGTCGCCGAGCCCCCCGCACGCCTCGTGGGCGACACCGTGGGCATGTACGAGTCCGGCGACCTCATCGTCTCGCGGATCTCGCGCACGGTGGCGGAGACGGCGCTTCAGGAGCCGACGACCGCCGGGCAGGAGCGGATCTGGCTCGTCGCCAACCTCGCCGACGCCGACGCCACCCCGCGCCAGTACCGGCTCGTGGCCGCCCCCACGCTTCGTAACTTCGGCTGGGAGGTTACCCTCCGCCGGATGGCCCGCCGGGGTGGGCCATGACCGGAGGCGCGCGTGGGCATCGAGACGTTCATCGGAGCGGACGACTTCGAGGAGGAGGGGCAACCCCCGCCCACGGGCGAGCCCGTCGAGGTGCCCGATGCCTACGATCGTGATCGACGGCCCGGGGCAGTTCTCCCGCGCGATCATGGAGAGGCTGCGGAAGGACACGGCGCTGGTACAGGCGGCGGCGCTCGACGCCTGCCTCGGCGGAGTGCGTGACGCGGTCGCGCTGACGACGAAGGCACGAGCGGTCGACCAGGGCTTGTTTCGGTCGTCCTGGTCCGCGTCGCCCGTTCCCCGCGGCGCCATGCTGGAGAACACCGCTCCGTATGCGGCCGTGCTCGAGTACGGCCGTCGCCCGAATCGACCGGGGCCGCCGTTGCAACCCATCATCGAGTGGGTTGGCCGGAAGCTCCGCGGCGAGATCCGCGGGCAGTACCGCGCCGCCCGTGCGCTGGCGCTGGGGCTTGCTCGCGGCACAGCCGGGAGCGCGTCGTTCCGCCGCCACGCGGTCCGGTACACGCGCAGCCAGTTCGGAAGCGAGGCCAACGGCGTCTCCGCCGGCGTCATCGCTCGCGCACTCGCGATCCGCGACGCGATCCACTACCGCGGCACCCGGCCCCGCCGCATCCTCGGTCAGACGATGGCGCCCCTCCGGAAGCGGTTCACGGTCGCGGTCAAGCGCCAACTTCGGCGGCGGCCATGAGCTACACGGTCGACGCCAGCACGGCCGCCGTCAACGCGCTCGTCACGTACCTCGCGACGGCGCTGTCCGGTACCTGCACGGTGCTCAAGGGCTGGCCGGAAACGGACATCGAAGCGGACATCGCCACACTGCCCGTGCTGTCGGTCGTCGAGGTACCGGGCGGCGTCGAGGACGACCCGGCATCCCCCGCGCTGCTCGGCTCCGTCGCGGCCGGCGTCGTCACCGTGACCCAGGGTCCGATGTCAATCGCGGTGCAGCTCGACCTGTTCGCGCCGTATCGGGCGACGCTGGAAACGGTCAGCCTTGCGGTCGACGCCGCGCTGCACAACGGTCTTCCGTGGCGCCCCCACCTGTATCTGACCGCAACCGGCTATGATAGCGCCCCGATGACGATCATCCGACTGTCCACCCGCACCGAGTTCGACGGCGAAACCGCGCAGCGCGGCGAGTGGCGCCGGACGTGGACGCTCCGCGCCGAGCTCGACCGCCGCTCGTCGGTCACCATGAACACGATGGACACCATCGACACCACCCTGACGACCTCGTGAGGCCCTGATGAGCCAGCCCGCCCTCGTACGCGCGATCACCCAGCTCGGGGACGCAAAGATCGGCCTGAACTTCCTCGACATCGCGCCTCCGCCGTCGCCGGTGGGGGCGCAGACGAAGACGATCGGCATCGTCGGCCACTTCCCCTGGGGCCCGCAGAACGACCCGATCCTCTGCATCAGCGCCAAGGACTTCTTTTCGACGTTCCACCCGCCGGCGTTCGGGCCGCCGGACACCACCACGCATCCCGCGTTCAAGGCGCTGCTGGTGTCGCGCATCCCGGGCCCGTTCTACGTCGTGAACATCAACCCGACCGCGGTGGCCGACGTCGCGATGGTGTTGAGCTACACCGTGAGCGGCGGCTCCTGGCAGGGCACCGCGGCCTACCCCGGCACGCTCGGCAACGCGATCACCGCGACGTGGGCCGCGGCGACCGACGCGGACGCCGCCAAGCGGAACCTGACGATCGCGATCGGCACGACCTACTCGATCCTGTACGAGAACGTCACCACCACGACGATCCTCACGCTGGCCAACCCGTACATTACCTGGACGGCGACGAGCACCCCGGCCGCGCTCCCCGCCGCCGCGGCCTCGGCCACCACCACCACGGCCGGCGTCGACGGCACCGCGGCGGCGAGCGACTACGTCGGAACCTCGCTGTCCAACGTCGGCATCCGCATGTTCTACACCACCGCGGTCGACTGGCTGTTCGTCGCGGAGTGCCCGTCGGCGCTGATCAACGCCGTCAACACCGGGCTCGTCGCCTACGGCACCGGGGGCGGCCTCGACGGCGGCTACGTGCTGTGCTCGGTGCCGTCGCAGACGGCGGCGGCGGCGATCACGTACGTTGCCAGCTACCGCGACACGACGAGCAAGGGCGTCTATGTGTGGCCCCGCCCGTCGGTGGTCGACCAGTTCGACCCCGATTTCGCGGCCGTCACGGTCGACGGCAACGCGCTCGCCGCCTGCACCTACGCCGGGGTGGACGCGTGGAAGTCGCCGGAGTGGAGCAACTCCGCGCCGTACCTGACCGTCATCGCCGACCTCGTGCCGAACGACGCCGCGCCCGGCACGCTGGATCTGCTGTCCGCCGCCTGAATCTCCATGTTCTACCTCGACCCCACGATCGGCCCGATGCTGGCGTCCGCGGTCGTGACGAACGTCGTCAGCGGGTCCACCCGGATCAAGCGGACGAAGTACCGCAAGTACGCCGACGACAAGATCGCCACGCTGACCCCCTACTACCAGGGCCAGCCGCTCGACGTCGACCTCGCGACGCAGACCCTGGGCGAGTACAGCGACGGCCTCGTGAGCGCGATCACGGCGTTCTTCGAGGACGAGAAGGCGAAGGGGCATATCGCCGCGTACAGCGTCGACCCGTTCGGTTCCAACACCTCCGACGACCTCGAAGCCAACCAGTGGACGATCGCCGTCGCCGTCCAGCTCTACGGCGACATCAGCGTGCTGATCATCACGACGCAGATCGGCTCCACCGTCAACATCTCCACCCCCGCGTAGGTGAGCCATGGCTGATACCAACGTCGCCCCCTCCGGCGCCGAAACCTCGATCTCCCTGACCGTCAACGGCGCCCCCAAGGTCGTTGCCGGCCAGGTCGACGGCTTCACGTTCAAGGAAGAATCGACCGTCTACACGACGATGCCGATCGGCACCATGAACGCGCCGAAGGGCAAGGACCTCCGCGGCTACTCCGGCACGATCAGCGCGAAGCCGACGAACCCGACGCTGCATCAGGTCATGGACCTCGTGCGCGCCGCTACCCGGCTGGGGCTCCCCTCCGAGGTGTCGATCAAGCACACGATCAAGGTCCGCGACGGCACGCAGACCCGACACACCTACCGCCAGGTGGTCCTGCACAGCGACGCCGGTAGCACGAAGCGCGGGGAGGCGGTGGGGCTCGAGCTTCAGTGGGAAACCGGGTACGAACGCGTGTCGTCGTGAGGGACGGCTACCAGATCACGCTCCCGAGCGGGAAGATCGTCGACATCGTCGCGCCCACCGTTGCCGAGGTGCTCATCGCCCGGCGCGCGGCCGGCTCCTCGACCGGGGCCGCCGCGATGGCGAAGTCCTCGCAGGCGGCGCTTCGGGTGGCGCTGCGCAAGGTCGACGGCAAGCTCCACAGCGCCGCGGACGAGTGGCCGCTGTCCGCTCGGGACACGATGCCGCTGGCCCGCCAGCTCGCCACGCTGACCGCCCCCGGCGACGACGCGGTGAAGGCTGCGCGGGCGTCCGTGGTGGTGGTCGCGGGCGAGCGCGAGACGTGGACGGTGACCCTCCCCGGCGGGCGCACCGTGGCGCTCTCCGAGCTCGGGGCCGACGGCGTGTTCGACGCGATGGCGGCGGCCGACGCCGAGGGCGCCCAGGGCCTCGCCGGGCAGTACCGGATGGTGCTCGACGGGCTGCGGCGCTCGATCACCGCGATCAGCGGCAAGCCCGCCACCGTGCCCGCCGACGTCGGCGACTGGCCGTTCTCCCCGGTGGAAACCGACCTGCTCGGCGCGCTGTGGATGGATCTTCACGGGCTGTCCGGCACCGACACCCCTACGATGGTCCCGACGACGGGCTGACCGCCCGCGTTTGGGACCTGTACGCCTACGTGACCCGCTACGGCCATCAGCCCCTCACCGAGATCCGGCAGCTCTCCATGCGCGACCTCCATCGCTACCGCGACGCCCTCTCCCGGCTGGTCCGGCGGGAGAACGACGCGGGGGAGCGCGACTGAATGTCTGAAGCCGACTACGAAATCCGCGCCCGCATCGTCGCCACGGACGCCAGTACCGCTGGGGCCACAGCCGCCGAGCGCGGGATCGACCGCGTGTTCGCGCGGACCAACGCGCTCTCCGGGGCGTTGTCGCGCCTGTTCGCGCTCGCCGGCGGTGCCTTCGGGGCCAGCCGACTGGCGCAGGGCTTCATCGGCATCAACACCGAGATCCAGGACGCGACCAACGGCCTCGCAACGCTCTACTCAGCGATGACCGGGACCGACATCGGCCGGTCGTTCCGGGTGGCGCAGCAGGACGTGGACCGGCTCCGGCACCAGGCCGCGGAGGGTGTCGGCGAGCTGCAAGACTACCTGTTCGGCTACCAGCGGATCCTCGGCCCCGGGCTCGGCGCCGGCGCGACGACGGACGAGTTGATGCGGCTGAACCAGCTCGCGATCTCCGCCGCGGGAGCGATGGGGCGTGAGCTTCAGCTCGGTCCGCTCGACGTTCAGCAGGCGCTGACCGCGGGCTCGACCGACCGCACGACGCCGATCGTCTCCGCGGCCCTCGCGGCGTTGGGCAAGACCAACGAGGAATTCAACAAGCTCTCCGTCCCCGAGCGCATGGAGGCGTTGGCCGACGCCTTCGGCACGTTCGGTCCCGGCGTCGAGCTGATGGGGCGCGGGTGGAACGCGCAGCTCTCGACGTTCTCCGACGGGCTCAAGAACATCGTCCGCACGGTCACTGCGCCCCTGTTCGAGACGTGGAC
>CAYZDB010000034.1:0-15463 GCA_964476985.1 uncultured Acidobacteriota bacterium
CGCGTGCGCGAGCGCGGCCGGGTCGCGGGGGTCCGCGCGACCGCGCGCGGTGTGGATCGCGCGGACCGCCCGCGAGACGGCCCCCGCCGTGAGCGTGACGACGGGGAGGCCGGCGCGCGACAGCGGCCAGGCGTCCGAGAGCGCGGCGGGAAGCGCGCCGATCCGCCGGCCGCGCAGGCCGGCCGCCGCGATCGCGTCGAGTGCGCGCCGCGCCGGCGCCCGCGCACCCTGCACGCCCACGGTGCCGGGCACGCCGAGCGCCTCGAGGTTGACGACCAGCGCCGTCCCGTGGCGCCACGCCTCCCCGCGCTCGCGCACGAGGTGCCGTGCGCCGCACATCAGCAGTTCCTCGGCGCCGGTGAGAGCGACGACCAGTTCCGCTCCCGGCTCCGGCGTGCGCGCGACGCGACGCGCGACCTCGATCGCCACCGCCAGCGAGCCCGCGTTGTCGACGGCGCCGGGGGAGCGGTTCCCGACCGCGTTGAGCCCGAAGACCGCCGCCGCCAGGCCGCCTGCGCCGATCGCGCCGGTCAGCGCGTAGCCCGCGGCGGCGGGGACCGCGGCGCCGGCCAGGCGGAGCGCCCCCTCCAGCACGAGCGCCGCGACGCCGCCCAGCGTCACCGCCAGCAGCAGCGCGCGTCCGCCGAAGCCGATCGTCTGCGACTTGCTGTCGTGGTGGGCCACGACGACGACGCGGCGCCCTCCGCTCTCGCCTGCGAAGCCGAGCACGTTGGCCGTCGCGACCTCGCCCTTGCCGGCCAGGAAGAACCCGTCGTCCCACCCCAGCGCCAGCACGATCCCGGCGGAGCCCGCGAGCAGCAGCAGCAGGCGCGCCGCGTACTGCCCGGGGGTCGCCTCGCCACCGACGCCCAGCGCGTGCAGCGCCAGCGTCGCGGCGATCACCAGGAAGCCGATCCGGAAGCGGGCCATCGGCCGGCGCGGGTTGCAGCCGAAGGGGGACTCGCGGACCACGAGCCCCGCCTCGCGCAGCGCGTCCGCGAGCAACTCCCGGATCCGTGCGTCGCCGTTTGTGCCCGCCAGGCGCGGGAACGCGAAGCGACGCACGGCGGCGCCGAGACGCTCCGCCGCCGCGGCGTGCTCTTCCGGGGATCCGCTCACGGCGCGAGTCTATCCCGGGCCGGCCCTCCCGCGTCAGACCAGCCGGCGCAGCGTCTCCTCCAGCGCCTCCGCCCCCTCGAACAGGACGGCCCGCATCCCCGCGTCGCGCGCGGCATCGACGTTGGCCGCGCGGTCGTCGACGAACAGCACGGCGGACGGCTCGATCCCGATCCGCAGCAGCGCCTGGCGGAAGTAGGCCGGGGCCGGCTTGCGCGCCCGCAGCAGGTAGCTCGGGTGGTGCCCGCTGGCGAAGCGGTCGAGCCCGAACCGCGCCCGCACCTCCTCGTACCAGGCGGGGTAGTTCGACAGGATGTGGATCGGCACCCGCGTCGCCGCGCGGATCGCCAGCCGCTCCATCCCGGGGACCCAGGCGTAGCGCCGGTGCAGCTCGCGCTTGTAGCGCTCGATGTCGAACCCCCCCGCGTCGGCGGGCAGGAAGCGCTCGGCGTAGGTCCGCTCGTCGATCCGGCCCAGCTCGAAGTCGTGCCACGACTCCTCGTTGCGGAGCGGGGCGAGTGCCTCGAGCGACATCCCGGTCGCCGCGACCAGCGCCTCGCGGTACGGGTCGACGACGAGCGTGTCCATCAGGTCGAGGGCCAGCAGGCGGATGGTCGGGCGGTCGGGGGGCACGGGCGGCTCGCTTCCGGCGGGGCTTCACGATGACGCGGATCGGGCGCAAACTCCAGCGGTGGACCCCGGACCGGCGCGCTTCGTCGTCGACGCGATGCTGGGGCGCCTGGCGCGCTGGCTGCGCCTGTTGGGCCACGACACCCTCTACGATCCGTCCGCCGACGACCGCGAGCTGGCGCGATGCGCGGCGGCCACCGGGCGGATCCTGCTGACCCGCGACCGGGGCCTCCTGGCCCGGCGGCTCGTGACGCGCGGCGTGCTGGTCGAGCACGACGACCTCGCCGGCCAGCTCCGCCAGGTGAGCGCCGCCTGCGGCCTCGCGCTCGACCCGGCCCGCTGCTTCACGCGATGCCCGTCCTGCAACGCGGAGACGGTCGACGCCGCGCCGGAAGCCGTCTCCGGCCGCGTCCCGCCCTACGTCCTGCGGACCCACGAGCGCTTCCGCGCCTGCCCCGGGTGCGGCCGCGTCTACTGGGCCGGGACGCACCGCGACGCCGCGCTGCGGCGGCTGGGCCGGATGCTGGGCGGGACCTGATCGACGCGAGAGACAAAAAAGAGAGGGGCAGCCTTGCGGCTGCCCCTCGGAGTGGGCGATCCCCCGGCGTCAGCCGGGGGAGGGTGCTTCGCTTAAGGCGTGATGTTCCTCGAGCTGGACACCTTGGTGTTGAAGTTGTTCCGGGCCTCGATCTTGTAGCTGTACTTCGTGCCCGACACAACGTCCCAGTCGAGGAACTCGGTCTCGGAACCGTCCACCGCACCCACGGAGACCCACGGGCCGCCCTTGGTGCTGCGGAGGATCGAGTAGGACCGGACCTCGCCACCGCTCGGTCCGCTCCACTCGATCAGCACGCCGTCGTAGTAGTCCTTGTCGATGATGTACTCGAGGACGTTGATCACCGGCTTGCCGGTGATCTTGCTGTCGACGTCCACCGAGTAGTTCAGCATCGCGGCCGGCGAGGCGATGTTGCCATCGCTCTTGTTGACGGCCTTGACGCGGAAGTCGTAGTCGTTGCCCGGCTTGAGGCCGGTCAGGGTGCAGGTGATCGTCCCGACGCCGCGGTTGGCCTTGATGTTCTTCACCACGGTCCACGGACCGCCGTTGAGCGACTGCTCAACCACGAAGCCCGTCTCGTTCGAGGCGTTGTCCTGGAAGGTCAGGGTGACCTTGCCGTTCGGGAACAGCTCGGCGCTGAGGTCGGACGGCGGGGTCGGCTGGTTCGGCACGGAGACCGACAGCTTGTCGTAGGCGAACGCGCTGCCGCCGTCCGGATTGACCACCTCGACCGGGATGAACATCGGCGGGGCGTTCTCGTAGACGTTGAGGCAGACCACGATCCGGGTCGGGTCGATGAAGCCGCCGCCCGGCCGGACGTAGATCATCGAGCCGCCGTCGCAGAAGGTGACGTACCCCTCTGACTCAGGGCCGCTGCCGGAGCCGCCGTGGTACAGGCGGACCTCCGCCCCCGGCTGGAAGCCGGAGCCGGTGATCGTCACGTTCACGTTCTGCATCCCCGCGCCCACGGTCGACGGATCGATCCGGATGATGTGCGGGGCGGCGACGTTCGTGATCGCGTTGTTGAAGGTGAAGGTCGAGCAGCTCTGGGTCCCCGGGGCGTCGACGACCAGGCTGTAGGTCCCGGTCTCCGAACCCTCGTCCGAGTGCAGGATCGCCGTGATCTGGCTCTCGCTGACGATCACGACGTCGGTCACGTAGACGCCGTGGCCGGTCGGGGCGATGCTGACCGTCGTGCCAGGCACGAAGTTGGAGCCGGTGATGGTGATCGCCTGCGTGGTGCCCTCGGCGATCGTCTGATCGGAGATCCCGGTCACGGTCGGAACCGCGGCCACGATCACCGCGCCGGGCAGCGTCGCCTGCGTGCCGTCGGGCAGCGGGTTGTTGATGGTCAGCGCGTGGGTCCCGATCGACGCGACGCTGTCGGTGATGCTCAGGTCGACGCGCAGCTCGGTGGCCGAGACGTAGCGGACCGCACGGGTCTGGACGGCCGGACCGAAGCTGACGTTGTCGACGTTCAGGTTCGGCAGGAAGTTGGAGCCGTAGATCGGCAGGTTGTCGAGCACCGCGCCCTGGCAGACCGTGGGCGCGCCGTCGCCGCCACCGAAGTTGGTGATCGTCGTCCCGGCGAAGATCGCGAACTGATCCTGGCAGTAGAGGATGGCGCCGGTCTGCGAGTTCTGCAGCACGACGTCCCACTGCTCGCCGAGCAGGTTGTAGTTGAAGCCTGCGAAGGGCGGCGGGTTCAGGATGCCGGTGATGCTGTTGAGGTCCTTGGACTCGTCGAAGAGCGAGAGCTCGTAGATCGCGTTGCCGGAGGCGATCGCCATCCGGTCGAAGCCCTCGAGTCCCTTGCCGCTGACGGTGATGGCCGTGGAGCCGTCGCCGAGCGACACCTGGTCCGGCGTGATCGTCTCGCAGAACAGCTCCGGCTTGACGCCGATGGTGATCGTACCGGTGCCGATCGGGCCCTCAGCGCACTCGGTGCCGCTGCTGGCCGTCACGACGACCGTGTACGGACCGCCCGCCGTGTTGGCCTCGACCACGATCTCGGCCTTCAGGTGGGTGCTGCTCATGAAGATCGTGTTGTTGACCTGGATGCCCTCGATCGAGACCGTCGTCCCCGGCGTGAAGTTCGTGCCGTAGATGTCGATCGTCTCGATCTTGATGCCCTCGGTCAGGGACGGCTGCTGGATCAGGCTGGGCTGGATCCCGGTGACCGTCGGCGCCGTGACGACGACGAACGGGGTCGCCAGGGTGCAGCTCTGGTTGAGGCCGCAGGTCTCGCCGTTGCTGATGACGACGGTGCGCGGACCGGCCGCGGCGTTGTCCGCAACGGTCACGCTGAGCAGGATCCGGTTGCCGGTGTTGCCGTCAGCCGGCCCGATCAGGGTCGCGTCGCGGTAGACCTCCTTGGACAGGATGGTGATCCCCGGCCCGAGGTCGACCGTGGTGTTGTAGCCGAAGTTGCTGCCGTTGATCTCGAGCAGGACGGCCTCTTCGCCCGGAGTGGCGTAGAAGCAGCCGGTGCCGACGCGGAACGCGTCGCCGCAGGTCGGCGTCGCAACGACGACGATCAGCGGGGAGATCGGGGCGGCGGGAGCGCCGGCCGGCCAGACCACGGTCGAGATGGTGGTCTGGATCTCGAGGTAGTAGAGCTGGCCCGCGCGCTGACCCGGCGGCACGTCGAAGTAGGCCACCAGCTGGCGGTCGCCCAGGACGGTCCACGAGGTCGCCGGCAGGTCCTCGGCCGGGTCGACGATGCTCTTCAGGGTGACGGCGATCACGGTCGATGTCGGGTAGACCGGCAGCTCGACGGCGAAGCCGTTGCCGTTGACCTTGACCTCGGCGGGCTGGCCCTGCAGCAGGGCGATCGAGCCGAGGCAGTTGTTGCCGAACACGCTGTCCACGGCGGGCGGCGGCGGCAGGACGTAGACGCCCAGCTGCTCCGCCTGCGCCTCGGCCGTCCGGTCGCCCGGGGCCGCGCTCGGCCAGGTGTAGGACACGGTCGTCGCGTCGCTCGGCGGGATGTTCCCGACGGGATCCGAGACGCCCGGCGTGTAGGACCAGTCGAAGCCGACGAGGTAGGCGCCGGTCGGCGCGTTGAGCGGCACGTCGGTGTCGATGTCGAAGTCGGTGAAGCTGTTGACGGTGAAGCCGGCCGCCACCTGGGTCCCGTTGGCGAGGCCCGGGATGTAGAGCACGTTGCTGATCAGCGGGGTGCCGGTCGAGGACTGGAAGCCGGTGCCGACGACGTTGATCGTCAGCGGTTCGGCAGTTACGCCGTCACCGCGGTTGGTCTGCGCCCAGAGGCCGGGGTTCGGCTCGAGCACGAGAGCCGGGCTCGCCGCGTCCGCGCGCGTGTTGACGTCGGTGATGTCGGCGAACGGGATGATGTAGACGGTCTGGTTGACCGCCTCGTCCCAGCTGTTGATCGACGGGTTGTAGACGCGGATCGTCAGCTCGTGCGCGCCGGACAGGGTCGTCGGCGGGAAGTCGAGGGTGGCGCGCAGCTCGCCGCTGCTGATGAACTCGGTGAGGCCCGCAGCGCCCAGGGCGCCGACATTCGCGCAGCCGTTGACGTCGCCACCGACGATGCTGATGCCGCCGGCCGGCTGGGTCGCGTCGGTCACGCAGATGACGGTGAACTTGTTGTCGAGGTTGAAGAGGATCGCCGGCGCGGTGTCACCCTGCTCGCCGTACGTCGGCCATCCGAACGCCGACGCGTCGTCGTCGACGGCCGGGTTGCCGCTCTCGTTGACGCGGCCCGAGCGGAAGTTCGCGCCGAACACGCCAATCTGGCGCGTGAACGCCGCGTCGAGGATCTGGACGACGTTCTGGTTGCCCGGGTTGGCCAGGTCGACGTCGACGCCGGTGTCGGCCACGTCCACGGTCGGGAAAACCTGGAGGCCGGGGCGCAGGTAGACCGGGATCGGGAAGGCGCCGCCGGAGACCTCGATGTCGTAGACGTAGGTGTCGGCGATCGCGGGAATCGGAATGCTGATCGTGACGTCGATCGTCGCGCCGTCGAGCACGGTGAAGGAATCGACCGTGATCGCCGGGGCGTCGCCCGCGTTGTCGCCGACGGGCAGGAAGTTCACGACCTCGCCGCCAAGCAGCGTCGGGAAGCCGACGCCCTTCAGGCGGACGACGCGCGTGGTGTAACCCGCGACGTCACGGCCGGCGTCGACGTAGTAGTCGGCGCGCGCCCAGTTCGGTTCGCAGGTCGTGGCATTGGTCGGGTTGTAGCCGCCCGGCAGCGCGAAGCCCAGCAACTGGCGATTGATCGTCAGCTCGTTGAAGTGGTTGTCGAGGCTGGAGCCCTCGGGGAGCATGACCTGCCACTCGAGCTGCTGCACGTCGACCAGCGGGCCCTGGACGCCGGAGGGGTTGGGAACCACGCCGTCGGTGCACGGGGTCGTGCCGCCCGGGGCGTAGAAGAGATTCAGCAGGTGGAGGCGGCCGATGTTGCCGCTGCCCGGATCCTCGGAGTCGAGCGGCAGGTCTTCGATCGCGACCCACTGGCTCCAGGCGTAGTAGGGGTTACCGATCGCCGGCTCAGCCCAGCGGAAGCGGAAGTAGGTCTTCGTGCCCGTGCTGTAGTCGACACCGAGGCGGAAGTTGTAGACGTCGCCCGAGGTCAGGCCGAAGTCGATGATCCCGCTGTAGACCGACGCGTCCAGCGTGGAGGCGGTGGTCAGCGCCGGGGTCAGGCTGAGCTGGAAGACCGAGATCAGCGCGCCGCCGTTCACGTCGAGACCGCCCGGCACATAGATCTGGTTCAGGAAGGTCGCGCCGCTGACGTCGCCCGCGCCGGCGTCGTTGCCCGGATTGACGCGGGTGAGCGGCGAGGCGAGCTCGGTGAAGGGACCGATCTGGCCGTCGGTGAGGATCGGAGCGCGCTCGACCGAGGTGTAGACGGTCGTGGCAAGCAGCGTCTTGTTGAAGCCACCGATCAGGTAGAGGTAGCCGTTGCTGAGGACCGCGGCGAACAGTTCGCGCTGGCGCGCCGTCTGGTTGATGTTGCCGACGCTGTCGCGCGAGTAGGCCCAGCCGGCGCCCGACGGCGGGTAGTTCGGGTCCGCGTCGAGGATCTGCTGGGACTGGTTGTCGATCTTGAGGTAGTAGAGGTTCTTCGAGGCGCCGATCAGTTCCTGACCGGTGTTGCCGCCGATGTAGTACAGGAACGTGTAGGAGCCATCCTGCGGCTCGGCCGTCGCGTTGACGACGGGGACGAAGCGGCCGCCGCCCGTGGGCAGCGGCAGGTTCGGCAGGATCTCCCAGCCGGCGGCGTCGAACTCGCCGTTGGGGAGCAGCTGCGCGCGCGCCGCCAGGTCGATGTTGACCTGCGACGCACCGCGCGCGGTGGTCGAGCCGCCGGCGATGTACAGCCAGCCGTTGACGATCGCCGCGGCCTGGTCGCCGATGCCGACCGGCATCGTGAGCGACATCGTCGTGTTGCCGACGAGGGTGCCCGTGGCGTCGATCGTAAAGCGCTCGATCGTGTTGAGCGGCACGTTGCCGACGCCGTAGCCGCCGATCACGTAGATGTAGTCGTTCCACGCGACGACGGCCGCGCCGTAGCGCGGCGTGCTCAGGTTGCCGGCCTGCGGCCCGCCGTTGGGCGGATACAGGCTGCCGTCGGTTCCGATCTCGGCGCGCTCGATCGTGTCGAGCACGACCGCGCCCTGGAGACCGCCGACGACGTACAGGTACTGGTTCCCGGTGCGCACGCCGCCGGAAACGGCTTCCGGCCCGCGCGCGATCACCGTCCCCGCACCCTGGCGCGCTTCGTTGAGGACGTGGCCCTCGAAGAAGTCGCCCAGCGGGACCGAGGGATCGGTCAACGCGGCCCGGCCGATGTAGCCGCCCGGATCGTTGCCGTTTGGCGGCGGGCTGGTGACGATCACCTCGCCATTGGTTTCGTAGCCGCGAACACCGAACTCGTTGGTGGTCGTGACCGTTGTCGTCGGGGCCGCGGCAGCCAGCACGAAGCCGCCGAACGCCAGCGTGAGCACGCAGGCAACCACGGCGGTCCCGATGCTCGTGAGACCTCGCCCTCTCCTAACTACCATCTCATTTCTCCTTTCGCTTGCACCCCCAAACAACAAGGCATCTTCTCCAGGGAACGAACGGCCTCCCGAGGCCGGGCGGCCACCCGCCTTCCCTGGCAAAGTCGACCCCCGCGGCACGGTCGCGCCACGCGATGGGGGCCTTTCTGCGGGGTAATACATGCCTGCATCCTGTTTGATCTAATCAAATCCGAACAAAGGTGTCAATTGCACGCCAAGCAAAATAACCGGTCAGGGCCGGCTAGCTGGAAGTCCGTTTCCTCCGTAAAACCAACCGCTTGAGCCTCTGGGGACCCGGGCGCGTCTCTGGGGTGGACTAAGTAGGGTCCGGCGCCAAACATGGGGCCCGTGGCGTCGAGGAGCAAGGTCGGCTCCGGCGCTCTGTGTCCTTCCTGGAACTGGTCGACTGGCGGTCTTCCCCCTCACAGGGTCGGGCGTGGCGGGGAGCATACACTCCCCCGGCAGCCCGCCACAACCGCCGCAGGGGGTCCCGGCGGGCCCGGCGGAACCCGGTTTCGACGGGCCTTTACCGCAGCTGACCACGCCGGCAACGGGGACCTCAACGGGGGGGGATCATGCCCCGACCGGTGGCCCCCGTCCACCCCCTCTCCCGACCGTCCGCCCGGGTGGCCCGACCGCTGGAGGCCCGGGCACCCGCCCCGGCCGCCGGCGCGGCCGCACCCGCCCCCTCCCCGCGCGGCTTGAAACCGGCCCCGCGATGCGGGCATGGTTCCCCGCGGCCCGGCAGCGGGGCCGGGAGGAGCAGCCGTGGAGTACCGCGCGATCGATCCGGCCACCGGAATGCCGGCTTCCCGCAGCTACGCCGCCGACGACGAGGCCGCGCTCGAACTCAAGCTGCAGCGCGCAGCCGCCGCAGCGCCTGTGTGGCGGCAAACGACGTTCGAAGCGCGCGCGGCGCTGCTGCGGCGCGCGGCCGAGACGCTCGACGCGCGGCGCGCGGACAACGCCCGCCTGATGGCGGAGGAGATGGGCAAGCCGGTGGCGCAGGGGCTCGCCGAGAGCGACAAGTGCGCCTGGGTCTGCCGCTACTACGCCGACCACGGCGCCGCCCACCTGGCGCCGGAATCGATCGCCACCGACGCCTCCGCGAGCTTCGTGCGCTGCGACCCGCTGGGCGTCGTGCTGGCCGTGATGCCGTGGAATTTCCCGTTCTGGCAGGTCTTCCGCTTCGCCGCGCCGGCGCTGATGGCCGGCAACGTCGGGCTGCTCAAGCACGCCTCCAACGTGCCGGGCTGCGCGATCGCGATCGAACAGGTCTTCCGCGCCGCGGGCTTGCCCGAGGGCTGCTTCCAGGCGCTGCTGATCGGCGGCGCGCGGGCCGAGCGGCTGGTCGGCGACCCCCGCATCGCCGCGGCCACGCTGACCGGCAGCGAGCCGGCGGGGATGGCGGTCGCTGCGGCCGCCGGGCGCGCGCTGAAGAAAGTGGTGCTCGAGCTCGGCGGCTCCGATCCATTCGTGGTGTTCGAGGACGCCGACGTCGAGCGGGCGGCGGAGGTCGCCGTCACCGCGCGGATGATCAACTCCGGGCCAAGCTGCATCGCGGCCAAGCGCTTCCTGCTGCACTCGTCGATCGCCGAGCCGTTCGCGCGCCGGATGGTCGAGCGGGTGCGGGCGTTGCGGGTGGGCGACCCGCTCGACCCGGCGACCGAGGTCGGCCCGCTGGCTCGCGAGGACCTGCTGGCCGAGCTGAACCAGCAGGTCGCGGAGAGCCTGGCCGAGGGGGCCCGTTGCCTGGTCGGCGGGGGCCGGCTCGACCGCCCCGGCTTCTTCTACGCGCCGACGGTGCTCGACGGCGTCTTCCCCGGCCTGCCGGTCGCCGCCGAGGAGACGTTCGGGCCGGTCGCCGCGCTGCTGACCTTCGATTCCGACGACGAGGCGGTGGAGCTGGCCAACGGCACCCCGTTCGGGCTGGGGGCGAGCCTCTGGACCGGCGACCGCTCCCGCGGCCAGCGGCTGGCCGAGGCGATCGAGGCGGGCTCGGTCTTCATCAACGGGATGGTGAAGTCCGATCCCCGCCTGCCGTTCGGCGGGGTCAAGCGCTCGGGCTTCGGGCGCGAGCTGGGGCGCGAAGGGATCCGCGAGTTCGTCAACGTCAAGACGGTGTGGGTGGGCTGAGGCGCAGGCACCCCAGCAGCGCGTCGAACTGCTCCCGCGTCGCCGGGAGGTTCATCGCCAGCGGCACCCAGCCGACCGCCCCGCGCAGCAGCGCGAGCGAGACGGACTGGCCGGCCCGGAACTCCCCTTCGAAGCCCGCCGGGCAGCGGACCGGTTCGAGCCGCAGCTCGTTGGCCCGCACCGCCAGCGCGCGCCCGCGGACGCGCTCGACGAGGTAGTGGCCGACGCTCACAGCGTCGTCGTCGGCCAGCAGGAAGGGAGAGCTGGCCAGCTCGACCGCGGCCTGCAGCCGCTCGTGCCGGGCCAGCACCGGGCGGGCGCTGCGGAAGTGGGCGCGAAACAGCTCCAGGTCGCGCTCGCTGGCCAGACCGGCCGCGGAGAGCCAGCGGACCAGCCGCGGCACCTCGGCGGAGAAGGCCGAGATCACGCCGTGGCCGGCCAGGACGCTGTACGGGAGGACCCGCGCGCAGGGCCCCATCAGCCGCGCCAGGCTCCCGCCGTCGAGCAGGTCGCGGGCCGCCCGCGGACGGCCGCGCTCGAGCCGCTTCCGCGTCAGGGGGTCGACGAGCTCGGGACCCAGCTGGTCCAGGAACTGGACGACCAGCTCGAGCGCGGCGGCGATGCCTCGCCCCTCCCCCTCGTCGCTGGCATCCAGGCGCTCGGAGGCGTAGCGGGAGAGGGCCTCCCCCGCGGTGATGGTGCTCTCGGCGGTCGACGGGCTGGACTTCACGATCGCGGGCATCGGCTCCCCTCCCTCCGCCGCGCGGGACCACGGCGGAACGGGGGGGAAGGTAGTCGCGGAGCGGGCGGCCGGACCGCCCCGGACGGGATCGGCCGTCCCGCTCCGCGGGATCTCCCGCAGGCCGGGACGCCGCGCCGCGGGTGAGCTTGACGCGGAGGGGGGCTGGCCGTAGGCTCTCCGCTTCGCGGGCGGCTAGCTCAGCTGGGAGAGCACCTGCCTTACACGCAGGGGGTCACTGGTTCGAGCCCGGTGCCGCCCACCATTCGAAGGACCGGTACCAAGACGCGGGGGCGTGGTGCAGTTGGTTAGCACGCAGGCCTGTCAAGCCTGAGGTCGCGGGTTCAAGTCCCGTCGCTCCCGCCAATCCACTTCTTCCCGATGGCCGCGTCGGGGCCCCGGTCCGGGCCCGGCGCTCCGGGCCCCGGTCGCCGCTACCGCAGCCGCTTGATGATGTGCCAGCCGAAAGGCGACGTTTCGGCGTTCCACTCTGCGATCCCGATCTGGCCCGGTTCGAGCGCGAAGCTGACGTCGCCGAACGCCTTGACCATGCCGTAACGGGACCAGTAGCCCTTCTTGACCTCTTCCGCGTCGCACATCTTGTAGATCCCGGGGGCGGAGTCGGCGGTGTACTTCTTCACCAGCCCGGTGAAGTCGGCCCCCTTCTTCGCCTGCTCGAGGACCTCCTGCGCCAGCTTCGCCGCCTCCTCCTGGGTGCGGGCGATCTCCTTCCCCGGGACCGAGCCGGTGAAGCCGATCAGGACGTGCTGCACCTCGATGCAGCCCGCCGGAAGCGGGGCCTTGGCGCCGGCCCCTTCGACGGCAACTGCGACCGGGACGGCGAAGGCCGCCAGCGCGAGCAGGGTGGCGGCGAAGCGGGAGCGCGTCATCGGGATCCTCCTCGCCGCGCGCAGACAGCAGCGCGGCGTGCCGTAGTTTCTAGCACGCCGCGCAAGCCGGGGACAGCTACGGTTATTCGGTAAGCCGACCTATCCGGGGACAGCCACCGTGAATCGGTCATCCGACCGATCCGGGAACTTTCGCCTCCCGGCGGTCAGTCGTCGTCCCGCGGAGGGCCGCCGAGCCAGGCATCGACCGCGTCGTGCCGCCGCTCGCGTCGTTCGTCGCGCTCGGCCTGCAGCCGCTGCAGCAGCGCCTGCTGCTCGGCGGTGAGGATCGCGCGGGCGGCGAGATACAGCTTGTGATGCGCGACGGCGAGGTTCGCGTCGGGCGCCGCGGTCGCCGTGACCGCTGCGCGCACCTGCTCTTCCGTGGCGGCGGGGTTCTCGACGGCGGCCCGCAGCGCCTCGCGCGCCGCGCGCGCGGCCTCGACCGCGGCCTTCAGACCGGACTCCCACTGCTGCTCGGCGATCGCTCGCAGCTGCTCGCGCTGCGCCACGGTCAGCTCCAGCTCGCGGGTCGCCGGCCCGAGACCGAAGGGACCGCCGCCGGGCCCACCCGGCCCGGGGCCGTCCCCGCCGTGCCGACCGGGACCAGGGCCCGGGCCCGGGCCCGCGCTCGCCAGTCCCGCCGCGCCGGCGAGCAGGACTGCCGCCGCCAGGATCGTCATCGCCAGGATCGTCCGCTTGCTGCCGCTCATGGTCTGTCTCCTTCTCGTTCGGGGGCCGGGATGTCCGGTCCCGGCCGCATCGGAAGAGACGACGCCTCGCGCGGCGCCGCGGTTGACGCCGGCCGGCCGGTCAACCACGCGCCGGTGTCGTGCGTCCTGCTCTCCGACGAGGCACATTCCCCAGGGGCGGCACGCAGCCCGGAGCAAGCCCCCCGCGAAGGAGCATCCGCCATGACCACTCGACGCCCCCTGCTCGCGATCCTCCTCTTCGGCGCCCTTCTCCTCGCGCCCGCTGCGCTGGCCGACGACGCCACGCGCCAGTGCCTGGCCTCCGCGCGCGACGAGCTGCGCGAGTGCCGCGCCGCCTGCCAGGACGGGTTCACCGCCGCGATCGACGTCTGCCGCAAGATCGACCCGCAGTGCGGCGCCACCTGCCGCTCCCAGCGCGACACCTGCGCCGCCGAGCCGCGCCGGGACCGCGAGCGCGCGATCCGGGCCTGCAACGACCTGGAGAAGGCGCAGGTCGCGAACTGCCGCGCGCAGTTCCCGAACGACCCCGCGCAGCGCGACCGCTGCGTCGACGCCGCGCAGATCGCCGCGTTCGTCTGCCGCGACAACGCGCGCGAGGCGGTGAACGACGAGCTCCGGGTCTGCCGCGAGAACTACCGCACCTGCATCGACGCCTGCCCGGCGACTCCCTGAGCAGGCCGCGGGTATACTCCCTCCCGGGCGCGCGCGCCCGGGAGGGACCGCGATGGAGTACCGCTTTCTCGGCCGATCGGGACTGCAGGTTTCGACGCTCTCGTTCGGCGCGTGGGTCACCTTCGGCGACCAGGTCGGCGAGGACGTCGCCTTCGACCTGATGAAGACCGCGGTCGACGCCGGGATCAACTTCTTCGACAACGCCGAGGTCTACGCCGACGGCGACGCCGAGACGGTGATGGGCCGCGTGATCCGGCGCGCCGGCTTCAAGCGCAGCGACCTGGTGCTCTCGACCAAGATCTTCTGGGGCGGCGAGGGGGTCAACGACCGCGGGCTGTCGCGCAAGCACATCCTCGAGGGGACCGACGCCGCGCTCAAGCGGCTTCAGACCGATTACGTCGACCTGGTCTTCTGCCACCGCCCCGACTCCCGGACGCCGATCGAAGAGACGGTCCGCGCGATGAACGCCGTGATCGACAGCGGCCGGGCCTTCTACTGGGGGACCTCGGAGTGGAGCGCGGCCCAGCTGATGGAGGCCCACGGGGTCGCGCGCCAGCTGGGGCTGATCGGGCCGCTGATGGAGCAGCCGCAGTACAACATGTTCCACCGCGACCGCGTCGAGCGGGAGTACGCGCCGCTGTACGACGCGATCGGGCTGGGGCTGACGATCTGGAGCCCGCTGGCCAGCGGCCTCCTGACCGGCAAGTACAACGACGGCATCCCGCCCGGCACGCGGGCCACCCTGCCCGGGTACGAGTTCCTGCACAAGCGCTTCGTCGACGACGAGGCGACGCGGCGGATCGAGAAGGTCCGCCGCCTGCAGCCGATCGCGCAGCTGCTGGGCTGCAGCCTGGCCCAGCTGGCGATCGCCTGGACGATCAAGAACCCGCACGTCAGCACGACGATCCTGGGCGCGACGAAGGTCCCGCAGCTGCGCGAGAACCTGGGCGCGCTCGAGGTCGCGGCGCGGATCACCCCGTCGGAGCTGGAGCAGATCGAGGCGGTGCTGCAGAACCGCCCGGCGCAGGAGTACGACTGGCGCGGGATGTAGCGCTCCCGGGCCGCGCCGCGAAGTAGTGACGCAGGATCTCCGCCGCGCCCGCCCCGCGGCGCGCCCGCCGCGCGGCCCCGCGCTGGCAGAGGCCGACGCCGTGGCCGTGGCCGCGGCCGTCGATCCGGACCTCCGCGCCGAGAACGCGCCAGTCGAAGCGCGCGCTCTTCACGACCGACCAGTCCTGCGCCCGGTCCAGCGCCCGCGCCAGCGCGTCCCCCGCGGCCCAGCGCGCGGTCGCGGTGTCGAGCAGGCGGCGCACCCGGCCGTGGGGATCCCGCTCCAGCAGCAACCGGCCGATCGGGACCGGGCCCGCGGCGCCAAGCGCGGCGCCCGCCGCGGCCTCGACCTCGGGGACCGGGAGCGTGACGCTCCAGGCGTCGGCCTCGCACGGCGGGTCCGGGGCGGCGCGCGCCCCGGTCTCGTCGTCGCCGCCGAAGACCTCGCCCGCCTCGGCGGTCCCACCGCCGCAGCAGGCGTGGAAGACGGCGCGGGCCACCGCCCCGGAAGCCAGCCGCAGCACGCGGTCGCGCGTCGCCTCGGCGGCCTGCCGCGCCGCCTCGGCGTGGGCCGCGTCGGCGACGGGGGTGAGCGCCTGGCAGTGCGCGAGGTCGCAGAGCGCCGCCTCGCGGTGGCGCGCGCCGGGGGCCAGCGCGAACGAGCGGGCCACGACCGCCTGCGCCTCGAGCGCGGCCGGCGGCGTGCCGGGGAGCGACTCGGCGGCGACCGCGCGCGCGACGTAGTCCTCACGGGCCAGCCGCGCGACGATGCGCAGCTCTCCCGCCGCGGCGCCGATCCGCAGCGCCGCCGCGTAGCCGCGCACGGTGCCGTCGGGAAGGGTGATCGTCCAGCGCGCCGGCTCGAGCGCCAGCGGCGCCGCGGTGGCGCGCCCGTCGACGCGCAGCTCCGCCCCCTCGGCCGCGAGGCGCAG
>CAYZDB010000035.1:0-3629 GCA_964476985.1 uncultured Acidobacteriota bacterium
TGGCTCTACGCCTGGTGGCGCGCCCACGGCGACCTGGCGGGCACCCCCCATCTCGAGCCCGGACTCGTCCATAATCCGTTCGTACCCCCGTCCGGCGGTCCCCCCTCCCCCAGCCGCCAGGAGTCAGCCCGATGAATACCCCGTCCGGCGCCCCCGCCACCCGCCGCACCGCCGTCCGCCGCGCGCTGATCTCGGTCTACGACAAGTACGGCGTCGTCGATCTCGCCCGCGCCCTGCACGACGCGGGGATCGAGATCCTCTCGACCGGGGGGACCGCCCGGATGCTGCTCGAGGCCGGCCTGCCGATCCGCCGGATCTCGGAGGTCACGGGCACGCCCGAGATGCTCGACGGCCGGGTCAAGACGCTGCACCCCATGGTCCACGCCGGGATCCTGGCGGTGCGCGACAACCCGCGGCACCAGAAGGACCTCGCGGCCTACGGGGCGGAGCCGATCGACCTCGTCGTGGCCAACCTCTACCCGTTCGAGATGACCGCCCGGATGGAGGGGATCGGGCTGGGCGAGATCATCGAGATGATCGACATCGGCGGCCCGACGATGGTCCGCGCCGCGGCCAAGAACTTCCGCGACGTCGGCGTCGTCGTCGACCCGGCGGACTACGGCGCGGTGGTGGACGAGATCCGCGAGCACGGCGGCCTGTCCGACGCGACGCGGCTGGCGCTCTCCCGCAAGGCCTTCCAGCACACCGCCTCGTACGACAGCGCCGTCTACACCTTCATGGCGCAGCTGGAGCCCGACGGCACGCGCCGCGCGGCCGACTCGCCGTTCCCGCAGAAGATCAGCCTGACGGTCGACAAGATCCAGGACCTGCGCTACGGCGAGAACCCGCACCAGAAGGCCGCGTTCTACGCGGAGGTCCAGGGGAACGGAGCGACGCTCGCGCACGCCGCGCAGCTCCACGGCTCGGAGCTGTCGTTCAACAACCTGCTCGATTTCGACGCCGCCTTCGCCGCGGTCTCGTCGCTCGACGGTCCGGGCTGCGTCGTCGTCAAGCACAACAATCCGTCGGGGGCCGCCGTGGGCGAGGACGCGGCAGAGGCCTTCCGGCTGGCGCGCGACGCCGACCCGGTCAGCGCCTACGGCGGAGTCGTCGCCTTCAACCGGACGGTCGACGAGGACGCCGCGCTGGCGCTGGGCGAGACGTTCTTCGAGGGCGTGATCGCCCCCGGCTACACCGCCGAGGCGCGCGAGGCGCTGAAGAAGAAGAAGAAGCTGCGCGTGCTGGAGCTGGGCGGGGCCCGGGCGGGCCGGCCCGGCCTCGACGTGCGCCGCGTCTCGGGGGGCTACCTGCTCCAGGAGTGGGATTCCGACGACAGCCTCGACGAGGTGAAGATCGCCACCCGCCGCGCGCCGACCGAAGAGGAGTGGGCGGCGCTGCGGTTCGCCTGGCGGATCTGCCGCCACGTCCGCTCCAACGCGATCGTCCTGGCCAAGGACCACCGCACGGTCGGCATCGGCGCCGGGCAGATGAGCCGCGTCGACTCGGTGCGGATCGCGGTGGTCAAGGCGGGCGAGGAGGCGCGCGGCTCGGTGATGGCCTCGGACGCCTTCTTCCCGTTCCCCGACGGAGTCGAGGAAGCGGCGCGGGCGGGCGTGACCGCGGTGATCCAGCCCGGCGGCAGCATCCGCGACGAGGAGGTCGTGGCGGCCGTCGACCGGCTGGGGCTGGCGATGCTCTTCACCGGCCGCCGGCATTTCCGGCACTGAGGCGCGCGGCCGCGCCGGAAATCCGGCCGGCGCGCCGCGTCACTCCAGTGGCCGGAACGGCATCTCCGACAGCGCCTTGAAGTAGGCGTCGTCCCGCGCCCGGTCGCGGTACTGCTTCGCGAGCTCGAGCAGGCGCTTGGTCTCGGCGTCGCCGGGGCGCCGTTCGAGCGCGTCCCGGAGGTACTCGCGCGCGCCGTAGGGATCGCCGCCGCGCATCATCTGCAGCCCGAGGTTGAACGACGCGTTGGCGATCGCGCGGTTGAAGTCGGCGGGCTGCTCGTCCTTCGGCAGGCGGTAGAGGATCCGCAGCACCGAGGCGAAGTCGTGGTCGGCGTAGCTTCGGACCAGCTGGGCGTGCCGATCGTCCGCCTCGGCCCGCGAGGCGAGCGCGTGCTCGACCTTGGAGGCGAGCGCCTTCGCCTCCGGGTGCGCCGGGTCGAGCTGCGCGGCCTGGCGGATCAGGGCGAATCCCGTCTTCTCGTCGCCGCGCGCGACCGCGAGCTTCGCCTCGAGCAGCAGCCGCGGCACGTCGGCCTTGGTCAGGCGCGGAGCGGCCGGCGCGGGGGCCGGTTTCCTGGGCCGGGCCGTGGCCTGCGCGTCGGCGGCCTGCACCGGCCCGGCGGCGCCGCCCCACCACCCGAGGACGCTGCCGAGCCACCAGCCCCCGCCCCCGATGAGGGCGAGGACGGCGAGCGCCGCGAGCGGCATCACGAGCCGGCGGCCCCGCGGGGCCTTCGCGGCCTTCGCCGCCTTCCCGGTCGGCGGGCGCGCCGCGGCGGGGGCGCTGACCGGGCGCGGAAGGGGCGGCGGGGTGGTGACCGGCGGGGCGGGCGCGGTGGTCTCGGCGGCCGCGGCCTCGGCCGCGGCGTCGGCCGCGGCCGTCCCGGCGACCGCGATCGGGGCGCGGGACGGCTTGGCTGCCGCCGTGACGGCGAGGGGCGCATCGACCGGTGCCCGCTCCCGGGCCACGCCGGCGGCGTAGCGGCCGGCGCTGGTGGGGGCGGTCTCGGAGGCCGGCGGTGGGGTCGCGTTCGCCTGGAACCCCGTCTCCGGGTGGGCCGCGGGCCCCGGCGCAGGGGCTGCCGCCACCGCGGAGGCGGCGGCCGCGGGGCCGGCGACGGGACCGGTCGCTGCGGGTCGCGGGGGGGCGAGCGAGGTGGGGGTGAAGCCCGGGGTCGGGCCGGTCTCGGCGGTGGCGGCGCCGTGCGTGCTGCGCCCCTCCTGGATCGCCTGGCGGGCCCGGGCGAGCCACTCCAGCGCTTCGGGGTGCTCGGGAGCCAGGCCAAGCACCTGTTGCAGCATCGGGACGGCCTGCGGGGCGGACCCGCGCTCGATCGCGGCGATCGCGTCCGAGAGCAGGCGCTCGGCGGTCGCCGCGCGGCGCGAAGCCTCGGCACGGGCCTCCTCCAGCACCTCCTGCGCGCCGTCGCACCCCTCGTGCATCGCCAGCGCCCGCGAGGCCATCTCCGTGGCCCGGGCGAGGTCCCCCTGGAACAGGTGCCGGCGGGCCTGCTGAGCCAGCAGGGCCGCCTCCCCTTCCGCGGCACGCGCGGCGGCAGACGGCGGGCCGCCGCCGCCGAACGGATCCTTCTCGTCCTCCGGAAGCAGCTCGGCCGCCTCGAGCAGGTCGACGATCGCCTCCGACTGCGGAGCGGGACGGGGAGGCGGGGAGGCGGGAGGCGGAGGAGCGGCCGGACGGCGCGCCGGCGCGGGAGCCGCGGCGGCCAGCTCGAAGTCCACGCTGAGGTCGAACCCGCCGGCGGCCGGCTCGGCCGGGGCGGGAGCCGCCCGCTCGATCCCCGCGAGGGCCGTGTCGTTCTCCGGGTCGATCTGGAGCACGGCCTCGTAGATCATCCGGGCGCTGTCGGGGTCGCCCCCGCGGAACGTCTCCTCGGCCTGCCG
>CAYZDB010000035.1:3729-15029 GCA_964476985.1 uncultured Acidobacteriota bacterium
AGATCATCCGGGCGCTGTCGGGGTCGCCCCCGCGGAACGTCTCCTCGGCCTGCCGCAGCAGGTCGGCGATCTCTTCCGAATAGGTGCCCTGGCTCACGCTGTCATCCGTCCACACCCCCCCCGGCGAATGTAGGTCGCGGAGGCGAAGGACGGCAATGAACAGCGGGAAACGGCTTACCGGCCCCGGGAGGCCCGCAGGCACTCTTCCGAGCAGTAGAACGCGTCCCCGTCCCGGACCGCCCGGCCCTCGGGCAGGCGCAGCCCGCAGACGGGGTCCTGGACCAGGCGTTCGGCGAGGGCGCGGGGGGGCGAGGCGGTCCGGGCGGCCGGAGGGCGGCGCGGGGCGAAGGCGAACCGGACCAGCCGCAGCACGACCAGGACGAGGATCGTGAACAGGACGAACCGGAGGATCGCCACGGGGCCTCCGCGCGCGGCCGCGGGCCGCCGGCCGCCGATCAGCCGCCAGCCTGGGCCAGGCGCTGCTGGAGGTTGGGGATGTTCGGGTCGTCCGGCTTGACCTTCTTCAGGGTCTCCAGCCAGCGCCGGGCCGAAGCGGTGTCCTTCATGTCCAGCGCGATCACGGTCGCGTTGAGCGCCGCCTGCCACTGCTGCGGGTTGGCGGAGAGGGCGCGCTCGAACAGCTGGAGCGCCTCAGGGCCGCGACCCTGCTGCGAGACCACGAAGCCGAGGTCGGTGATCACCCCGGCCGCGAGCGGGTTGACCGCCAGGGCGCGGCGATAGGCGGCCTCGGAGAGCGCCCACTGGCCGGAGTCGTAATAGAAGTTGCCGGCCTTCGACTGCGCGTCGAAGTCGTCGAGCTTGGTCTTCCCGTCCTGGATCGTCTTCCGCGTGGCCTCGAGCTCCGCCTGCATCTGGCCCGCGACCGGGGCCCCGGGAGCGCGGCGCTGGAACTCGGCCAGGGCGCGGGCTGCCGCGTCCAGGTCGCCCGCGCCGTGCAGCGCGACGTCGAACACCAGCGCCGCGGCCTGCGCGTCGTTGCGGTCGGTGTCGAGCACCTTCATCGCCATCTCGAGCGCCTTCTGCGGCTGGTGCCCGGCGCGGTACGCGACGGCGACGCGACCCATGATCTGCGCGTTGCCGGGGTCGCCGGCCAGCGCGCGCTCGTAGTGCGAGATCGCCTCGGGCACGGCCTGCTGCTGCAACAGGAAATCGCCCAGCGCGACCAGCGCCGGGACGTCGTTGGGGTCCTTCTGGAGGCGGGCGCGCATCTCCTCGAACGAGGGCGGGCCACCGGCCTGCCCGCCGCCTCCCATTCCGGAAGGGGCGCCCTGCGGCGCGGCCTGGGCGGCCTGGGTCGGCGCCGCCGTGCCACCGCCGCCGAACAGGACGTACCCGAAGACGAGACCGGCGACGAGCCCGAGCACCACGCCAGCCGCGAGAAACAGCCCTTGATCCTTGCGCATCCCTTCCTCCGCCAGCCAGCCAAGGCAAAGCGCTGCACCGTAGCCCCGGTCCGGCGGCTCGTCAACCCGGGCGGGGGTGCGCTGGCGGCGCCCGGGCCGGACCGCGAGAATCGATCGATGCCCGCCGCCGATCCCGCCCCCGTCAACCTCTACGGCCTCGAGGAGGAAGCCCTCGCGGCGCTGCTCGCCCCGCTCGACCCGGCGCGCTTCCGGGCCCGCCAGGTCTTCGCCTGGCTCTACTCGCGCGGGGTGACCGACCCCTCGGCCTGGACCGACCTGCCGAAGGCCCTCCGCGCCGAGCTCGGCGCGCGATTCGCCGCGCTCCCGCCGCGCATCGCCTCGCGCCACGCCGCGTCCGACGGGACGGTCAAGTTCGTGCTCGAGCTGCCGAAGGGGGGGCAGGTCGAGGCGGTGGCGATCCCGGCCGAGGAGCGGATGACGTTCTGCATCTCCTCCCAGGTCGGATGCGGCTTCGGCTGCGCCTTCTGCATGACGGCGAAGCTGGGCTTCACCCGCAACCTCGATCCGGGCGAGATCGTCGGCCAGGTGGCGGCGCTGCTGGCGGAAACGGGCACGCCGGCCGGCGAGTACAACATCGTCTTCATGGGGATGGGCGAGCCGCTGCAGAACGTCGAGAACGTGCTGGCGGCGCTGCGGATCCTGACCCACGAGCGCGGCTTCGGGCTGGGGCCGCGACGGATCACGGTCTCGACGGTCGGATTGCCCAAGGGGATCCGCCGGCTGGCGCGGGAGCCGGTCGTGCCGCGCCTCGCGGTCTCGCTGGTCGCTGCCGACGCCGAGGTGCGGCGCAGCCTGATGCCGATCGCGCGCACGGTCACGCTGGAGGAGCTGGCCGACGCGGTGCGGGAGTTCGGCGAGGGGCGGCGCGACGAGCCGACGCTGGAGTGCGTGATGCTCGACGGAGTGAACGACGCGCCCGAGCTGGCGCACAAGCTGGCGAAGCTGGCGCGGCGGGCCGGCGCGAAGGTCAACCTGATCGAGTTCAACCCGACCCCTGCGCTCCCCTTCCGCCCCTCGCCCGAGGCGCGCCTGGAGTTCTTCCTGCGCGTCCTCTCGGCGGCCGGGGTCGTCGGGACGGTCCGCCGCTCGCGCGGCAAGGACGCCTTCGCCGCCTGCGGCCAGCTGGCCTTCCTTCAGGAGACGTAGGGGCCGGCCTCCGGGCCGGCCCGTTACGTGCTGGTCCGCGCCGGCGCGCCGAGGCTGCCCAGGAAGTCGGCGTTGGTCTCGAAGGCCGAGAGCTTCTTCAGGAGCGCCTCGACCGCGTCGACCGGGCTCATCGTGGAGAGGGCCCGCCGCAGCAGGTGGACCTTGGGGGTCCACTCCTTGAGCAGCTTCTCTTCCTTGCGCGTCCCGGTCTGGTGGATGTCGATGCAGGGGAAGACGCGCTTCTCGAACAGCTTGCGGTCGAGCACGATCTCGGTGTTCCCGGTCCCCTTGAACTCCTGGAAGATCACCTCGTCCATCTTGGAGCCGGTGTCGACCAGGCACGAGGCGATGATCGTCAGCGAGCCGCCCTCCTCGCAGCGCCGGGCCGCGCCGAAGAAGCGCCGCGGGTTCTCCAGCGTGCGGGAGTCGATGCCGCCGGTCAGGATCTTGCCCGAGCCGCGCTGCTCGACGTTGTAGGCCCGCGCCAGGCGGGTCAGCGAGTCCAGCAGGATCAGCACGTCCTTGCCCGACTCGACCAGCCGCTTGGCCCGCTCCAGCACGATCTCCGCGACCGAGACGTGGTTGCGCGCCAGCTCGTCCGAGCTGGAGGCGATGACCTCGCCGTTCGGCACGCGGCGGCGCCAGTCGGTGACCTCCTCCGGGCGCTCGTCGATCAGCAGCACGATCAGGTGCATGTCGGGATGGTTGACCGCGACGGCGTGGGCGACCTGCTGCAGCAGCGTCGTCTTGCCCGCCTTCGGCGGCGCGACGACGAGGCAGCGCTGCCCCTTGCCGATCGGCGCGACCAGGTCGACGACCCGCGGTTCGATCGGCTCGCGGCCGGTCTCGAGGCGCACGACTTCCTCGGGCGAGGTCGCGGTGAGGTCTGCGAAGTGGCGCCGGTTCTCCCAGGCCTCGGGCGGACTGGAGTTGATCTCGAGGATCTCGTAGAGGGCCGGGCCGCGCCGCCCGGTCGGACGCGCGAGGCCCCGGATCTCGACCCCCTCCTCCAGCCTGCGGTCGCGGATGATGTCGGGCGCGACCCAGATGTCGTCGGGACGCGGCAGGTAGTTGGCCTTCTGCGTGCGCAGGAAGCCGTACCCCTCCGGCAGGACCTCGAGCACCCCGTGCGCCTCGAGCGGCTCGGAGTTGCTGGACTCCGGGGCCCCCTCGGCGACGGCGGCCGCCGTCCCCTCTGCCACGCGCTGCCCGCCGTTCCCGTCCGGGCGGCGGCGACGACGACGACGCTTGAAACCACCCTTCTTTTCCGCGAAGCCCTTGCCTGATTCCTGGTTCACCTGGCCGTCCTGTCCGGGAATTCGCTCCCGGTGTCGTTCATCCCGCGCGGGCCGCGAGGCCGCGCACCGTCGGGTGCGGGTCGGTCGCAAGCCGGGCGAGGGCATCCTGTCTGTCCTGGGTCGGCGGCAGCGCTGCGAGCGCCGCCCCCACTCGGGCCCGAACCGTCCAGTCCGGGTCGTCCACGAACGCCGCGGCCCGCGCTGCGCCGGCGACGCGCACGCACGCCGCGGCGGCCTGCGCGCGCAGCAGCGGGTCGCGTTCGCCCGCCGCGGCGGCGCAGGCGCGATCCGCGAGTTCCTGCCGCAGGGGCAACGCCGCGGCCCGCCCGGCGAGTTCGCCGGCGAGCAGCGTCCGCTCCGCGGACCAGCGTCCGTCGCTTTCGAGCAACCGTGCTCCCACGTCGTCCGGGTTCAGGTGCAGCAGCGCGTGCACCGTGCAACCTCGCACCAGCGGATCCGGATCATCGAGCCCCGCCACGAGAGCGGCCGCGGTCGTGCCGGGCGCCTGGCCCAGCTGCCGCACGCGCTCCGCGCGGGCGATGGAGCCGGAACCCCCCGGAGGAGGTGCCGGAAGCGGGACCGTCGCGTCCCGTGAAGCTTCGAGTCTCCCGGCGGGGCTGTGCGATGGGACGCTGGAAGAGTCCGGCGCCACCCCGCAACCGAGAACGAATCCCAGAGGAATCGCCGCGACCGCCAGAACGGGCCGCGACCATCGGCTCACTTGCACCGACTGCTGGGAGGCTAGCAGACGACTCACCGTCTTGTCCAGAACCGATGTCCCCGAGGGGAGTTGAGCCGGCCGCACCGGGATGGCAGGCCGCGAAAGGCCCCGGTCGCTGCCGGAGCCGTCGTCAAAGGGAAGCGGGGGTCGACTGCCCCCGGTCGATTGTTGGTCCGGGGGGGGCCGGGTGCAAGTCAGGGGGCGCCGGGCGGCGTTCCCGGCGGCGGGCCGACGTCGGGGATGACCTCCTCCTCCGGGGCGACGGGCGGCTCGATCGGGACCGTCGGCGCCGGGGGCCGGCGCGCGGGGGCCGAGGGGGGCGCCGCCGGCGCCGGGACGGCGGCGAAGGCGTCGGCGGCGAGCGGCCCGACCCCGAGCCGGACGAGCGACTCGGAGGCGGCGCCGCGCACCAGGGGGTTGCCGTCGCGGGACAGCACGAACAGCGCCTCGCGCGCCCGCTCCTCGCGGACTGCGCCCAGCGCCCGGGCTGCGCCGGCGCGCACCTCCGGGTCGGGATCCCCCACCGCCGCGATCAGCGGGTCGGCCGCCAGGGGCGACGCGATCGCCGCCAGCGCGCGCGCGGCCTCGCGCCGCACCAGCGGGTCGCTGTCGCGCATCGCCGTCATCAGGGCCGGAAGCGACTCGGCCGGCGCGATGTCGGCCAGCGCCTGGGCGGCGCGACGCCGCACGACGGGCACCGGGTCGATCACCAGCTCGGCCAGGATCGGCGCGGTGTCGGCGCGGCGGAAGCGGGCCAGCGCGGCGGCGGCGGTGACGCGCACGCCCGGGTCGGGATCGCGCGCCGCGCGCGCCAGCAGCGCGACCCCGTCCGGCAACCCGATCCGCCCGAGCATCGCCGCCGCGGTGACGCGGACGTCCGGCGAGCGGTCGTCGAGCGCCGCGGCCAGCAGCTCGACGTCGAGGCGGTTCTCGCGCTCGGCGTCGTAGAGCGCCTGGACGTCGGAGGCCGGCCCCCGCGCGCAGCCGGGCGCGAGCAGCGCCGCGGCGAGCGCGAGGGCGGTCCCGGGCAGGACTCGGCGCAGCGCGGGGAATCTCATGCGCCGACGATCTTGATCAGCACGCGCTTGGGCCGGCGGCCGTCGAACTCGCCGTAGAAGACGTGCTCCCACGGCCCCAGGTCGAGCCGGCCGCCGGTGACCGCGACCACGACCTCGCGCCCCATCACCTGGCGCTTGTGGTGCGCGTCGGCGTTGTCCTCCCCGGTGCGGTTGTGGCGGTAGCGCTCCGGGCTCGGGTCGAACGGTGCGAGCTGCTCGAGCCACCGCTTGTATTCGGCGTGCAGCCCCGGTTCGTCGTCGTTGATGAAGACGCTCGCCGTGATGTGCATCGCGTTGACGAGGCAGAGCCCCTCCGCGATGCCGCTCTCGGCCACGGCCCGCTCGACCTCGCGGTGGATGCTGACGAAGTCCATCCGCGCCGGGACGTTCATCGTCAGCTCGCGGCGGAAGCTCTTCACCGCGCCCCCCGGAACCCCGCGGGGCGGCTCGTCTCCCCGGCCATCAGTCGTAGTCCATCGGGTTGATCCGCTTCTTCGGGTCCTTCTCGGCCTTCTCCTTGGCCGCTTCGAACTTGCGGTCGAGCAGCTCGGTCCGCTTCTTCTCGACCTTGAAGGCCTGGGAGAAGTCCTCCTCGCGGCGCTGGTCGGCCGACTTCAGGTCGCCCAGCACGTCCTCGAAGTCCTTCTTCGACCCCGCCGGGGCGGCGGCGTCGATCACGGCGCCGGTCTCGCGGTCGACGGTCAGCCGGCCGCGGCAGAGCGGGCACTGGAGGTGGAGATTCTGGTCGCGCGGCGACCCGGCCATCAGGGAACCCTCCGCGGAGCGTCCGCGGAAGGTTCCCCCGAGACGGTCCCGGGGCGCAACCCGGCGCGCCGCCCCGACCCCGGCGGCCGCCCTACGGGCAGCCGCTGGGGACCTGCCGCTCGGTCCCGTCGCTGGTCCGGCCGGCGCTCCCCTGCGTCCCGCCGAAGTAGCCGGTCACGAGGTACCAGCGCGACGTCCCGGGCGCCGGGCGCTCGAGCGCGTCGGCGAACGGCACCGGCGTGGCCGGGCGGTAGCACTGCCCGTAGACCGCGCCGCCCAGCGAGAGAGTCAGGTCGCTGTAGACGGAGTAGCTCGTCGCCCCCTGCTCGCGGTTCCAGAGCAGCCGGTCGGGTGCGCCGAGCTCGACCGACAGCCCGTTGATCTCGCGGTCGTCCGCGTCGCAGGCGTCGCCGATCCCGTCCGCGTCGCGGTCGAGCTGCCGGCCGTTGGCGCCCACGACGCAGTTGTCGGAGCCGTCGGGAACGCCGTCGCCGTCGTCGTCGGGATCGGTCGCGTTGGGGAGGCCGTCGCCGTCGGCGTCGGTGTCGCAGGCGTCGCCCAGCCCGTCCCCGTCCTCGTCGAGCTGGAACGGGTCGGCGGCGGCAGGGCACAGGTCGCAGGCGTCGCCGACGCCATCCGCGTCCCCGTCGGCCTGGGAGGGATTGGCTGTGAACGGGCAGTTGTCGACGTTCGCCCCCACGCCGTCGCGGTCGCCGGCGTCGTCGGTGGGATCACCGGCGAAGGGATCGCAGGCGTCGCCGCGCCCGTCGCGGTCGAGATCGGCCTGGCTGCCGTTGGCGTCGAAGCGGCAGTTGTCGAGCGAGTTCCCGACACCGTCCTGGTCCCAGTCGTTGGCGGCCGCGACGTCGCACGGGGAGGGCTTCGGCCGCGGGGTGCCGTCGGAGCGGCGCCCCGCGCTTCCCTCGGTCGTGGCGTCGCGCGCGGTGACGAGGTACCAGAAGATCCGCCCCGGCTCGGGGTCGTCCGACAGGTAGGCCCGGTTGACGACCGCCTGGGGCCGGTAGCAGTAGCCGGGGTGCCCGGTCTGCAGCCGCTCGGCCAGCCCGAAGTAGACGTTGTACGACTGCGCCCCCTCCTCCAGCTCCCACTCCAGGCGGGCCTGCCGGCCGGCCACGAAGCGCGCGCGGACGTTCTGCGCGATCAGGTCGTTGGTGTCGCAGTCGTCGCCTTCGCCGTCGGTGTTCTCGTCGGCCTGCCGCGCGTTCTGGACGAAGTCGCAGTTGTCCGAGGCGTCGGGGGTGCCGTCGCCGTCGTCGTCGGAATCCGCCCCGTTGGCCTGGCCGTCGTTGTCCACGTCCGAGTCGCAGGCGTCGCCCGTCCCGTCCCGGTCGAGGTCCCGCGTGACGGCCTCGACGGTCGAGGGGCAGTAATCGCAGATGTCGCCGTACCGGTCGCCGTCGGCGTTCTCCTGGAAGAGGTTGCCGCGGTCCGGGCAGTTGTCGATGGTCGAGGGGAAGCCATCGCTGTCGATGTCGTTGTCGGGGTCGGTACGGAACGGGTCGCACAGGTCGCCGAAGCGGTCGAAGTCGCCATTGGCCTGGCTGGCGTTCGGGTAGTTGTCGCAGTTGTCGCGCGAGTTCGGGATCCCGTCGGCATCGGGGTCGTTGGGATCGACCGCCTGCCCCACGCCGTTGCCGTAGGGGTTGGACTTGGTCGCGCTGTCGCGGTAGTCGGGGTAGACGGCCAGGTAGGAGGCCCCGGAGGCCGATGCGGCGACGTTCACGCTGTTCGCCGCGCCGGGCTCCGAGCCCAGGTCGAGCCGCCGCTCGGGCAGGAAGGTGATCCCGCCGTCCTTCGACTCGACCGCGAAGGCGTCGCGGGCGGTGACGCCGCTGCCGGCGTTGCGGTTGTCGGCGAAGACGAGCGTCACGTTGAGGCCGCTCGCCACGAGGTCCCAGGAGCCGACCGGCATCGAACCCGCGACGACGCCCAGGTTCACGCGCTGGGCGGGCGCCCAGGTCGCCCCGCCGTCCGAGCTGACCGTGAAGTACAGGTCCCGGCCGCCGTGCCGCGAGTCCTCCCAGGCCAGGTAGAAGCGCTCGGGGGACTGCGTCGCGACCAGCTTCGGCGCCTTGGCGTTCGATCCGGCCGGGGCCGCCGCGTCGATCCTCAGGTCGCTCGCCAACCAGGTCGTGCCGCCGTCGCGCGAGATGTTGAAGTAGATGTCCCAGTCGCCGCCGCGCTGGTCCTGCCAGGCCGCGGCCACGGTCCCCGCCCCGGCGGTGCCGAAGCAGGCCAGGCGCGGCAGCTCGGATTCGGTCCCGGCCGGCGCCGTGTCGCCGCTGTCGAGCTTCCGCTCGGGGCCGAAGGTGGCCGAGTCGTCGGCCGAGGCGCGGAACAGGATCCGCCCCGGGTAGGAGCCGGTATTCGACGGGGTCGGGTGGCGCTTGTCCTTCCAGGCGACGTAGACGCGCCGGTTGTTGTCGGCGCAGGCGGTCACCTCGGTCGCGCGCTCGACCTGGGCCGAGAGATCGACGACGTTCAGCTTCTTCTTCGCGGCCCAGGTCGCGCCGCCGTTGCTCGTGGCGCGGAGGTAGACCGAGTTGAGACCCAGCCCGCTCCCCTCGCTCTCGTCGTGCCAGATGACGTAGGCCTTCCCCCCCGGCACCGTCAGCAGGGTGTGGCCGTAGGAGAGCGGCAGCGTCCCGGGCGGGGCGTAGAGCAGCGCCAGGTTCAGCGGGGTGCCGAAGTTCTCCCCGCGATCGCTCGAGGAGACGATGTAGAAGTCGCCGTTGTCGAAGTTCCGGTTGAGGAACAGGACGTAGACGAACTGGTCGCCGCTCGAGCGCACGATCGCGGCCTTCATGTCGCCGTCGATCGACCCGGGCGAGAAGTTGGTGCTGACCCGCTGGTCGGCGTCCCGCCAGGTCGCGCCCTGGTTGACCGACACGTTGAAGACGGCCTCGTGACCGTTGAAGTAGCGCCGCCGGATGTAGGCCGAGTAGGCCCGCTCGTTCTTGAGCTCGACGCTCGCGGCGTCGACGATGTTGCTCGACAAGGCCCCCGGAAGCGGGGCTTCAACCTTTACGTCGGGAGACTTCGGGGACTGGGCCGCCGCGGGCAGACCCCCGGCCAGGGCGAGCGCGACCCCGACCGCCCCGAGCGCCAGCCGTCTCGTGATCCGTGCCATCCACACCCTCCTTGGTGACAGACGCCTCCCGTCTTCGGGCCGCTCGGGGGGCGATGCCGACGAGGTGGAGGATTCCGCGCGAGCGTATATACAGCGAGCGACCGCGGTCGAGCAGGCGCTTTTTACCGGATCCGCGTCGCCGCGGACCGCAACGCACCGTGCCGGCCACGGCGCCGGGAGGCTCACGCCAGTCCTCTCGGTCGATTTCGTAACTGGACGACGAGAATCGAAACCGTCCGGGAGGATCCGGCTCCTGCGGCGTGATCGAGTCACCGACTCGAGGACCGAACCGCCCGTCGCGGTCTTCCGCCGCCTGTCCGGCCGGAGCGAACTAACACCTGACCGCGGCTCACTTTCTCCCGCGGGCGTCTCACGGTCCGGCCGCCTGATCGGTTTTTTTGCTTGCATTCCCGCCCCCGTCCGGGTCTATTTCTGCCCGTCAGGTCGGACTCCCGCTCCAGCAGACCCCTTCCTTCCGAGCTGCCCGGAAGATCGGGGACGGCCCGCGGGGTCCCAAGGGCGGATCCAGGGCACACCTCGGCCCCCGAAGGGCAGGGCGCAGGGGAGAGGGGTACTGGAAGCCTGGCCGGGCACGAAGGACATCGCGTCCGGGGCCCTGAGAGCCGCCCGGAGGAGAGGTGAGGAGTTGTCAGGTCGAGCAAAGACATCCGGAATCCCCTGCGCCTGGAGGAAAGGAGCTTAAGACGATGCGTCCGGCAGCTGTTATCAAGGTGATGGGCCTCGTGCTCATCGCAGCGTTCGTGGGGAGCTGGGCTGCCCCTGCGGTCGCGCAGGATTGCCTCGCGCAGTGCATCGAGCAGTACGACCGGGACAAGGCTGCCTGCGACGAGCAGCTCGCGGCCCGGCTCGCTGAGCTGGATGTTGAAGCTCAGGCCTGTCTCGACAACAACCCGACCGACCCGATTGCGGCCGGTCTGTGCCTGCGCAATGTGAACATCAAGCGCTACAACGCCCGGGCCGACTGGCGCAAGTGCGTCAGCTTCGCCAACACCGCGGCGTACAACTGCTACCGCGAGTGCCAGGTTTCCCCGTCGCAGCCCTGAACCACGCCCCACTAGCTAGCTAGAGTTCTCGAGAACGAGGGGGCCCGGCGATCCGCCGGGCCCTTTCGATTTTCTGGCCCTCCCCCCTCAAGCCCCCCGGCCGCCGTCCGATACGCCCGCCGACGCCAGACACGGCCTGCCGGCGGCGCCCCATCCGGGTTCCAGCCCCGCCGGCCGGCGAGACCCTGACGGCAGCGCGGGTTGAGACCTGATCCCCCGCATCAAAGACCACGCGCCGCCGCGCGCCCCCACCAATCGTGGTGGGGGCGTGCTTTTTTTTGCCCTTCCCCGGCCGTTCCGGGGCCGTGTGTGGAGGCGGGAATCCCCCCTGGCGGGTTGGTCGCGGGCGACAACCCACGCCACGGGGGCTTACCGCCACCGCACCCAACGTGCGCGCAGTGCGCGGGAAGGGCAGAAAAGCGGAGAGGGTGAGAGGGGTATGCAACGTACGGTTGCGCCCGGGGAGCAGGAACGGAAGAGCGCCACGCCACTCGTCCCGAACGAGGCAGCGGTCGCCGGGCCGAACGCCCCGCCCGCGCTGGATCGACTTCTCTTCTCTCTCTCTCGAACGCGGCCGCCCGAGGCCGGCGACGGAGGCGTTTGGCTGGAAGGGGCCCCCGGTGAGTGTTGGAGCCTGCGACCCACTCACCCG
>CAYZDB010000036.1:0-14935 GCA_964476985.1 uncultured Acidobacteriota bacterium
GAACGGGCGGAACCGGCGCGCGAGCAGGGAGAAGACTTCGACATGGGGCGAGAGGATCGCACCCGCCGCGGGCCGGGGCAGGGGTCGTGTTGCGCCCCGGGGACGCGCCGCTACAATGCGCGCGCGATGCACGTCAAGGGCATGATCGAAGCGCTCAACTCGCTCTCCGTCGGCGAGATCTCGAAGCTGCGCGCGCGGGTCCAGGAGGTCCGCGACGCCGCCGCGCGCCAGGAGCTGTCGGAGATCACGGCGATCCTCGACGAGGCGCTCGAGCAGCTCGCCGCGTGCGACCTCAAGGCCTTCCGCCGGAAGGTGGCCCACGCGGTCAGCCGCCTCGGGCACGTCCGCCCGACGGTCGACACCCGAGGTTGACGCGGCCGTCCCGACTTCCGTAGGCTCCGCCCGACCCTCTCCGGCGTCACCCCAAGGAGGCCGTGCGTCATGGAGCCGACGACCCGTTCGCTGCCCGACAACGCCTATCGCAAGCTCCAGCCCGGGGAGACCTACCAGCCGATCGTCCCGCCCTCGTCCGGGATGGCGCAGTTCACCCCCTGGTCGGCGGTCCTCGGCCTCCTGATGGCGGTGCTGTTCTCGGCCGCGGCGGCGTTCCTGGGGTTCAAGGTCGGGCAGGTGATCGAGGCCGCGATCCCGATCGCGATCCTCGCGGTCGGGCTGGGCTCGATCCGCCGGCAGCGCTCGACGATCCTCGAGAACGTGATCGTGCAGTCGGTCGGCGCGGCCTCGGGCCTGGTCGTCGCCGGCGCGATCTTCGTGCTGCCGGCGCTGTTCATCATCGAGCTGCCGGTGAACCTGGGGCGGGCCGCCGTGGCCTCGCTGCTGGGCGGCGCGATGGGCGTGCTGCTGCTGATCCCGCTGCGCCGCTACTTCGTGCGCGACATGCACGGCGAGTACCCGTTCCCCGAGGCGACCGCCACGACCGAGGTGCTGGTCGCGGGCGAGTCGGGCGGGTCGCAGGCCAAGACGCTGGCGGTCGCGGCCGCGGTCGGGGGCCTGTACGACTTCCTGACGCTCCACCTCAAGGCCTTCGCCGAGACCTTCACCTCGCGCTCGATCCCCGGCCTGGCCGGGCTGGCCAACGAGACCAAGCTGGTCTTCAAGATGAGCATGCTGACCTCGGTGGTCGGCCTCGGCTACATCATCGGGCTCAAGTACGCGGCGATCATCTGCGCCGGGTCGTTCCTCTCCTGGTTCCTGCTGGTCCCGCTGATCGGCTACTTCGGGCAGGGGCTGGCGGCGCCGCTCGGCGTCACGGCCGGCGACGTGCTGATCTCGCAGATGACGGCCGAAGCGATCTTCCGCAACTACGTCCGGACGATCGGGATCGGCGCGATCGCCTGCGCCGGGATGCTGGGGATCTGGCGCAGCCGGAAGATCATCGTCTCGGCCTTCGGGCTGGCCTTCCGCGAGTTCCTCGGCGGCGGGCCGAAGTCGGCGGCCGCGTCCGAGCGGACCGACCGCGACATCCCGATGCGCTGGGTCGGGCTGGGGCTGGTCGCGGTCGCGATCCTGCTCTTCGTCTTCTTCGCCTTCGTGATCCTGCAGGGCCAGCCCAATGCGCTGCTCAAGGCCGCGATCGCGCTGGTCGTCGTGATGGTGATCTCCTTCCTGTTCACGACCGTCGCCGCCCAGGCAATCGCGACGGTCGGCACCAACCCGGTCTCCGGCATGACGCTGATGACGCTGATCCTCTCGGCGACGATCCTGGTCGGGATCGGGCTGCGGGGCGAGGCGGGGATGCTGGCCGCGCTGATCATCGGCTGCGTCGTCTGCACCGCGCTCTCGACCGTCGGCGGCACCGTGACCGACCTCAAGGTCGGCTACTGGATCGGCGCCACCCCCGCCGTCCAGCAGGTCGGCAAGCTGATCGGGATCGTCGCGGCCTCCCTGACGGTCGGCTGGGTGATGGTGGTGCTCAACCAGGTCTACGGCTTCAAGGTCACCGCGGCGCACCCCGAGCCGCTGGCGGCGCCGCAGGCCAACGCGATGGCCGCGGTGGTCCAGGCGATGATGTCGGACCAGCCGGCGCCCTGGCTGCTCTACGGGCTGGGAGCGCTGCTGATCCTGGTGCTCCAGATGGTCGGGATCCCGGCGCTGCCGTTCGCGCTGGGGATGTACATCCCGCAGGACCTGAACACCCCGCTGCTGGTCGGCGGGCTGGTGGCCTACTTCGTCGCGAAGTCGGCCGGGGGGAACGAGACGCTGGCCCGGGCCCGCACCAACCGGGGCACGCTGATCGCGTCGGGGTTCATCGCGGGCGGCGCGATCATGGGCGTGGTCGCGGCGCTCCTGCGCTGGGCGACGCAGGAGCGCGGGATCCCGACCGGCGTCGACCTCTTGAACAACGCCGAGGGGACCCGCGGCGAGCTGGTCGCGCTGGTGCTCTACGTGCTGGTCGTGGCCTACATGTACTGGGACAGCCGCCGCACCGAGGCCTGACGCGCCTCAGCTGGGCTGACGCAGGTAGGTGCCGCGGCCGAACAGGCCGCGGTACTCCGCGACCAGCGCCTTCGCCATGTCGGCGCCGATCGTTCCGGCCTCGACCTGCCCCGCGAGCTGCCGCTCGACCGAGGCGACCAGCGCGTCTTCCTCGTAGTGGAAGACCGACAGCACCTCGGCCACGGTGTCGCCCGGCACGACCCGCTCGATCTTGATCCGGCCCTCGCCGTCGATCGTGACGTGGACCTCGTCCGGCGCGCCGTAGAGGTTGTGCAGGTCGCCCATCACGTCCTGGTAGGCGCCGAGCAGGCAGATCGCCAGGTCGTAGGGCTCCCCCGGGATCGGGTCGTGCAGCGGCAGGACTTCCTTGACGTCCTTGATGTCGACGAAGTGGTCGATCTGCCCGTCGCTGTCGCAGGTGATGTCGCAGAGCGTGGCCTTGTGCTCCGGCGCCTCGCGCAGCCGCGAGATCGGGACGATCGGGAAGAGCTGCTCCAGCGCCCAGTGGTCCGGCACGCTCTGGAAGACCGAGAAGTTGACGATGTACTTCTGGTCCAGCGCCTGCTCCAGCTCCTGGAACTCCTCCAGCGGGATCTTCTCGCGCTTGGCGAAGGCCAGCGCCCGGCGCGCGATGTCCCAGAACAGCTGCTCGGCCAGCGCGCGGTCCTCGAGCGTGACCAGGCCGTGGTTGAAGAGCGTGACCATCTCGTCGCGCTGCTCGGTCGCGGCGTGGAAGTACTCGCGGTAGTTCTTGCCCGACATGTCCTCGAGCATCGAGCGCAGCTCCTGGACCACCCGGGCGTGCTCGCGCGTCGCGCCCTTGCCGTTGCCGATCGGCAGGTCGGGCGTGATCCGGGCCAGCACGTCGGTGACCAGGAGCGAGTGGTAGGCGGTCAGCGCCCGCCCGCTCTCGGTCGTGATCAGCGGGTAGGGGACGCGCTCTTCCAGGCAGACTTCCTTGACGATGTAGACCGCGTCGTTGGCGTACTCGGCGATCGAGTAGTTGCGCGAGGCGTCCGAAGCGGTGTTGGAGCCGTCGTAGTCGATCGCCAGCCCGCCGCCCATGTTGAGGATCGAGAGCGGGACCCCCATCTTGCGCAGCTTGGCGTAGATCCGGGCCCCCTCGCGGAAGGCGGCCTTGAGCCGGCGGATGTCGGGGATCTGCGAGCCGATGTGGAAGTGCACCATCGCCAGCCGGTCGAGCCGGCCGGCGGCGCGGAAGGCCGCGACGGCCTCCAGCAGCGCGCCGGTCGTCAGCCCGAACTTGGCGGTCAGTCCCGACGACTCGCGCCACTTGCCGGCGCCGCGCGCGAACATCCGGACCCGCAGCCCCACCTCCGGGAGCGGCCCGTCGCCGGCCTTCTCGAACGCCTTGAGCAGCAGGTCGACCTCGAACGGCTTCTCGATCACGATCACGACGCGCCGGCCCATCCGCGCCCCCATGATCGCCAGGTCGAGCGTCTCCGAGTCCTTGTAGCCGTTGAGCGTGGTCAGCGCGCCGGGCGCGACGTCCATCGCCAGCGCCGCCATCAGCTCGGGCTTGGAGCCGGCCTCGATCCCGATCCGGCTCGGCCGGCCGGCGGCCAGCAGCGCCTCGACCACGAAACGGTTCTGGTTGACCTTCATCGGGAAGGTCGGGCTGTAGTCGCCGCCGTGGAAGCCGAACTCGTCCATCGCGGCGCGGAAGGCCCGGACCATCTCCTCGACCGAGGTGTGCAGGATCTGCGGGAAGCGGAACAGCAGCGGGGTGTCGTGCCCCTGCCGCCGCAGGTCGGCGACGACGCGCGGGAGGGAGAGGCCCAGCCGCGGGTCCCGGGTCGGCCGAACGGTCAGGTCTCCTTCCGGCGAGATCCCGAAGTAGCCCGCGCCCCAGAGGTGGATGTCGTAGATGTCGAGGGCTTCCTCGACGGGCAGTCGGATCGCCATCTGGCCAACCCTCCCAGAGCCGGCGTGCCGGCCCGGTCTCGCTGTCGGTTCCGGGGGGAAAACCCTTGTGGTCCGCGCAGGCGGCGGTGATTATCGGGGCCGACGCCCCCCCTGTCCACGCGGAATGGACAGGAAATCGCGGGCGGACATATTCGACCGAGGAGGCTCCCCCCTTGCTGACGGGTTACAACACCGACGTCCGGTTCGAGGGACAGACCTACCACGTGCAGAGCGAGGACCGCGGCCGCGCCAACCCGGTCCTCGAGAGCCTCGTCTACTGCGGCGGGCAGATCCTCCACCAGGAGCGGAGCCCCTACGACGAGCTGGTCGCCCAGGAGGCCTCGGAGTCGGCGGTGGCGGCGCGGCTGGACCGGCAGCACCGGGACCTGGTCCGCCGGGCGCGGCACGGCGAGTTCGCGGCCGCGGTCGGCGGCCCGGCCGCCCTGCCTCACGCGGGTGCGGCGCCGGCGGCCGAGCAGGGCCCGCTGGCGGATCACCTGGCGGCGCTGCTGGCCACGGACGGCGAGGTCGAGACGCTCGAACTGACCTTCTCCAGCGAGGCCGGGAGCGGCGGGCTGTCCGGCCGGATCGCCGTCCGGCGGGCCGCCGACGGGGTGCCGGCGGCCGGGGCCCGGGTCTCGGTCCGGGTCGTCGGGCGCGGCCTGACGCCGGCGACGGTTCTCACGGCGGAGGTCGACGAGGCCGGGGAGGCGCCGGTCGCCGTGGTCGTCCCGCCCGCGGCTACCGCGCTGATCTTCGCGGCCGAGCGCGGGCCGGGCGGGGGGCGGCTCAGGGTGTCGCTGGGGCCGCAGGGAGAGGACGGGGTGCTGGCCGCGCCGGCCGTCAGCCGCGCCTCCGGACCGCGTCCCGCATCTCCCGCTCGTGGATCTTCTTCTTGAGGACGTCCTTCTTCTCGTGGCGCTGCCGGCCCCGGCCCAGGGCCAGCTCGACCTTGATCCAGGCCCCCTTCAGGTAGACCCGCAGCGGGACCAGGGTGTAGCCCGCCCGCTCGATCTTCCCGGTCAGGCGCTTGAGCTCGTGGCGCGAGAGCAGGACCTTGCGCGGCCGCTCCGGCTCGTGGTTCTCGAACGAGGCGTGGGTGTAGGGCGCGATGTGCAGGCCGATCAGCCACAGCTCGCCGCTCTTGAAGCGGGCGTAGGCGTCCTTGATCTGGACCTTCCCGCCGCGCGCCGACTTGACCTCGGTGCCGACCAGCACCAGCCCGGCCTCGTAGGTCTCCTCGATCGCGTAGTCGTGCCGCGCCTGGCGGTTGACCGCCAGGTTCTTCTCACTTTCGCCGTCCGTACCCTTGCTGCTCGGCCCCATCGTGCGTCCATGGTCGCGCGATCCGCGCCGGCGCGCGACCCGCTCCACCGCGGCTCGATCCGCCACACCGGGCGAACCCCGGGTGCATTATCCTTTTGTCAGGATCCCGGAGGACCCCTTGGCCCGCGCCTCGCTCGTCCGCATCGCCCAGTCCGGCAGCATCCGGCCCGCCTGCTGCCGGGCCGGCGACGACCCGCTCGAGATCGGCGACCGCTGCGTGATCGGCGGCGACGGCGGGCGGGGCCAGCTGGGGACCGTGGTCCGCGTGCCGTTCGAGGCCGAGCCGCCGGCCGGCGCCGACCCGCTGCCGGTCCTGCGCCTCGCGACTCCCGCCGACGACGAGACCGAGGGCTGGCTCGAGCAGCGCCGGCGCGAGGCGCTGCAGATCGCGTCCCGCCGCGCCGCGGAGCTGAACCTGGCGATGCGCTTCCTGCGTGCCGACCCGGTGCCCTCCGGACGGCGGGTCACGCTCTTCTTCGTGGCCGAGGGGCGGGTCGACTTCCGGCAGCTGGTCCGCGACCTGGCACGCGAGCTGCGGGCGCGCGTCGAGCTGCGGCAGATCGGCGTGCGCGACGCGGCGATCCGGCAGGGCGGGGTCGGTCACTGCGGCCGTCCGCTCTGCTGCTCGACCTGGCTCGAGGGCTTCGCCCCGGTCTCGATGCGGATGGCCAAGGTCCAGGGGCTGCCGGTCAACCCGGCCAAGATCTCCGGGCAGTGCGGGCGCCTGATGTGCTGCCTGCGCTACGAGGTTTCCGATGCCGACCGCGCCGAGCGCGGGGGCCGGGAGGGGCGGGGCGGCGAGCGCGGCTAGCGCCCGTCGCCCGCGTTCCGGCCGCAGGCCCTAGTCCTTCTTCCCCCACAGGATCAACCGCGCCTTCTCGTCCTTGAGGAAGTTCTTGCGGTACTTGAAGGTCACCTTCTCGACCTTCTCCCCGTCGCCCGGCAGGTCCAGCGTGTCGAAAGCCCCCGCCGGGAGGAAATCGGGCACCTTCCAGTGGAGCGTGCGGCCGTTTCGCAGGTGGACCTTGACCTCGTCGAAGGTGATCCCGGTGTCCTTGACCTGCAGGCGGAGCTTCTTCAGCTTGCCCGCGTCCTCGCAGTGGATCGAGTCCTTCTCGGCCAGGACGCTCGCGGTCTCCTCGCCGAGCCTCTTCCAGTCCTTGTGCCAGTTGTCGTCGTTGGCGAGCGCCGGCAGGACGAGCGCCAGGACGAACAGGGCCGCGAACGCGACGATCGTGCGCTTGCGCATGACTCCTCCCTCCGGGCCGCACCGGGCCGGACTCTATCACCACCCCCCGCGCACCACGAGCTGGGCGTTGAGCCCCGGTCCATCGGCGGCGACCGCGTCCGGCGTCGCGGGATAGGCGTGGTCGAAGAGGTTGCCGACGACCAGTTCGATCCCGAAGAGCGGAGACAGCTGGTAGCCGGCGCCGACCCCGACGAGCCCGTAGCCGGGGGTGTCGATCTCGGTCGGCCCCGGCCGGTCGTCCGCCCGCACGGCCTCTGCGCGCAGCCGCAGCCACCAGCGGTCGGCCGGGCGGTAGAGCAGGGTCGCCATCCCGTAGAGCGGGGGGACGTCGGCGGGGAGGCTGCCGTCCTCGACGATCTCGCCGCGGGTCCAGCTGGCTCCCAGTCCCAGCACCCAGCGCGGGCCGAAGTCGATCTCGCTCTCCAGCTCGACCCCCTCGAGCTGCTCGGTCCCGGCGTTGCGGAAGAAGAAGTCGGCGCTTCCGACCGGGTCCTCGTAGCGCTCGATCAGGTCGAAGATCCGGTAGCGGTAGTAGTAGCCGGCGAAGCGCCAGTTCCCCGCCGTGCGGCGCACCGCGAGGTCCCACTGGCTGGTCGTCTCGGGCTGGAGGTCGGGGTTCCCGGTCACGACGCCGCGCCCGGTCGGCCCGACGAAGTAGAGGTCGGACAGGCCCGGGACCCGGAAGGCGCGCGCCCACTGCAGCGCCGCCTCCCAGGCCGGCGCGAAGTGCCAGGTCAGCGCGGCGAAGCCGGTGACCGCGTCCTCGCGGTTCTGCTGGTCGCCGAAGCTGGCGCCGGTGCTCTTCGTCTCGACCCAGTCGTAGCGCGCGCCGGCCGCGGCGACCAGCGCGCCGCCGGCGAAGGGGAGCGAGCCCTCGGCGAAGGCGCCCAGGTCGAGTCGGCTGGCGTCCTCGATCGACTGGTTGCGTTCGACCCGCGTCACCTGGCCGGCCGTGTCGTAGCGCGTCGTGATGTCGATCGCCTCGAGGTCGAAGCGGGACACCGCCTCGATCCCGGTCGAGAAGCGCAGCGCGCCGAAGCTCTTGGATCCCGCCGCGCGCAGCGAGGCGTCGTAGGCGTCGACGTCGGCCTGCTGCAGCCGGCGCGTGACGGGGGGCGGGCCCGGCTGCGGGAAGCGCTCGCGGTTGGTGAGCAGCTCGTAGTAGCCGACGAAGCCGCGCAGCTCGAGCGTGTCGAACCCCAGACCTCCCGGCAGGTCGGCGCCCAGCGCCAGGCGCGTCGAGCGCTCGTCCGGGTACCAGGCGCGCGTCCGGTCCGAGTCCTTCGCCGGCTTGCCCATGTCCCAGGTCTCGCCGTCGTAGACGTTGAACCACAGGCGTGCCGTACCGACCGGCCAGAGCCCGGCCAGCGCCAGGTTGCGGTCGCGCGCGCTCGAGTTGTCGACCGTTCCCTGCGGCGAGTCGTAGTCCCCGATCCAGCGTTGCTGGCCGGCGAAGCTGATCGCGCCGGCGCCCAGCGGCAGGTTGAACGCCACGCCACCGGTCGCCATCGGCTGCCCGGCGCCGCCCGAGACCTCGTAGCGGCCCGAGCGCACGCCGGGCTGGGGGAGCGGCTGGCGGGCGTGGATCACGCCGCCGATCGCGTCCGAGCCGTAGGCGACGGAGCCGGGGCCCCGGACGATCTCGAGCCCCTGGAGCATGAAGGGCTGGAGGAAGCTGGCCGACGGGCCGGCGCGGCGCTCCGCGGTGACGCGGCCGTCGTCGAGCAGGATCAGCGTCCGTCCGCGCGCCAGGCCGCGGATCGAGGGAACGACCGACTGCCCCTCCTCGAGCCGGCCGACTCCGGGGATCTCGGCCAGGGCGTCGGTCATCCGCGCCGGCTGCCGGCGCTCCATCTCTTCGCGCGTGACCAGGTTCGGCGCCGAGGCGGGGGCCCCCAGCGTGCCCGGGGCGACGTCGGTGCGGACCGTCAGCTCGGTCAGGGCGGTCGCCGGAAGGCGCAATTCGGTCGCGTCCGCCCGCTCGACGAGGATCGTCCCCAGGAACGCCCCGCGCGCGTCGATCACGACCAGCTCGAATGGCACCGGCGGGGGTGGCTCGAGCGCAAAACGGCCGTCGGCGTCGGCCAGGACCGAGCCGGCGCGGCCGGTCACGGAGATCCGCGCGCCCGCGACCGGCGCGCCGCCGGCGTCGAGCACCCGGTAGGGGCCGGCCTCCGTGCCGGCCCGGCCGGAGGAGGCCGCGGCCAGGAGGAGCGCAACCGCGGCGAGAACGACCCGGCCCGTCTTCCGAGGACGATGGAACATGGATCTCCTACTTCTCCTCGGGGAAGAGCGGTCCCAGCTGCTCCCGCGTCGGCGGCGGCGTGGCCAGGCTGACCAGGACCAGCAGCCCGATCGAGATCGCGGCCGAGAAGTAGATGCTGGGGATCCCCCACGGGTCGCCGCCCACGACCACCGACGGCGCCAGCAGCGGGAGCACGACGTCGAGCGCCAGCACGGCGGTCGCGCCGCCGACGATCGAAGCCAGGCCGCCCTGCCAGGTCGCGCGCTTCCAGGCCAGCGCGGCCAGCAGCGCGGGCGTGATCGAGACGCCGTACACGGTGTAGGCGAAGTAGGAGTACTTCAGCACCGAGATGTTCAGGCCGAAGGTGGTCGGGATCCAGATCATCATGAAGGCCGCGAGCCCGACCAGCACGACGAACACCTTCTGCAGCGCGACCATCTTCGCCTGGTCCGCCCCGGGGTTGACGAAGCGCTGGTAGATGTCGCGCATGATGTTGGTCGTCGGCGACAGCAGGTAGTTCATCCCCGTCGAGATCACGACCGCGCAGGCGGCGCCGAGCAGCAGCAGGCCGACCAGCACGGCGATGCCGCTGCTGCCGATCAGGTCCCCGGCGGCCTGCAGCACCAGCGAGGCCGGGTCGATCCCGATCTTCGCGTGGGCCACCGCGGCGGCGTCGCTCAGGCCGGAGAACCCCTCGTTGAGCAGCGTGTGCAGCGGGGCGACCTGCTCCGGTTTCAGGCCGCCGCGGGCGGCCTCGTCCTGCGCGATCTGGATCGCGCGGGCCACGGCGTCCCCCGGCGGGATCGTCCCGGCCGCGACCTGTTCCTTGACGGTCCCGGCGATCCGGAACGCCGTCACCTCCGGCCAGTGCCGAGCCGAGCTGTAGATCGCGATCGCCACGACGAGCGTCTCGACCACGATCGTCCCGACGATCCAGAGCGCCACCGCCTTCCGCGCCTCGGCCGGCGAGCGGGCCGAGTAGAACTTCTGGTACATCGACTGGATCCCCATCAGCAGCAGCAGCGTGGCCAGGAAGTAGCCGCCCGCCTTGAGCGCCGGGTGGGCCCCGAAATCGGAGGCGAAGACCGTGAAGTGCTGCGCGGGGAGCGCCGCCGCCGCCGCGGCGGTCCCGCCCGCGGCCGCGACCGTGAAGGGCAGCGCCGCGGCGCAGGCCAGCACGATGATGATCCCGTTGGGCAGGTCGGTGTGGGCGACCGCCAGCATCCCGCCCATCGCCGTGAACAGGATCACGAAGCCGGCCGCGATCGCCTGGCCGACCGGGACCGAGATCGCCCCGCCGGACGCGACGTTCAGGATGTAGCCGCCGGCCCGGAACTGGTAGGAGACGATCGTGGTGAAGGCGATGATCAGCGCGATCGCGCCGAACAACCGGGCGAACTTGCCGTACCGGACCTCGAGGATGTCGCCGACCGTGTACTGGCCGAAACCGCGGATCTTGGCCGCGAGGAAGTAGATCACCGCGATCCCGACCCAGGCCCCGGCGGGGAGCCACAGCGACGACCAGCCGGCCTTGGCCGCGTACTCGGCGCCCGCGATGAACGAGCCCGAGCCGATCCAGGTGCAGACCAGCGTGAAGACCATCACGGTCATCGAGAGCTTGCGCCCCGCGACCATGAAGTCCTCCTGCGACTGGACCTGCCGCGAGCGGACGAAGTTGAAGCCGGCGAGGACGAGCAGGTAGGCGAGGACGACCCAGAGAGCCCAGCTCACGATGCCTCCCGCGCGGGATGGGCGGAACCTCCCGCGGCGGGGGCCATCCTAACCCCAGCGGCCGGGGTTCATGAAGCGTCGGGGGTGTCGGGGTCGATGCCGGCCTCGAGCAGCCGCGACTTCACCTCGGCGCGCGACAGCTGCAGCTCGCGCGCGAGCCGGCGCACCGCGCGGCGCGGGTCGCCGTCCTCCAGTGCGCGCGCCATCGCGAAGAGGGCGCCGTAGGGGCCGGCCTCCGTGCCGGCCCGCTCGGCGACGGCTCGCTCCGCGCCCCCTCGCTCGCTCCCGCCGCCCGCCACCACCAGCACGATCTCCCCGCGGATCGCGTCGCGCCCGGCGAGCGAGGCCCGGAGCGCGGAGAGCGGCGCCCGCAGCACCTCTTCGTGCAGCTTGGTCAACTCGCGGCAGAGCGCCGCTTCGCGGTCGCCGAGCGCCTCGATCATCGCGTCGAGCGCCTTCAGCACGCGGTGCGGCGCCTCGTAGAAGACCAGCGTCTCCGGCTCCGCCGCGAGCGCCGCCAGCGCCCGGCGCCGGGCCGAGGCCGCCGCCGGCAGGAACCCGGCGAAACGGAAGCGGTCGGCGGGGAAGCCGGCCACCGAGAGCGCGGCCGCCACGGCGCTGGGCCCCGCGATCGCGACGACCGCGTGCCCGGCGGCGTGCGCGGCGGCGACCAGCCGGTGGCCGGGATCGGAGATCGCGGGCGTGCCGCCGTCCGTGACCAGCGCGATCGTCTTCCCCTCGGCCAGCGTGTTCAGCAGGCCGGCCAGCCCGGAGGCCTCGTTGAACTTGTGGCTCGAGACCATCGGCTTCGACAGCCCGAGGTGCGTCAGCAGAGGAAGCGTGCGACGCGTGTCTTCGGCCGCGACCAGGTCGGCCTCCGCCAGGGCCCGCGCCGCGCGCGGCGAGAGGTCGCCCAGGTTGCCGAGCGGGGTGGCGACGACCAGCAGCCGACCGCGCGGCGGCGCCGACACGTCAGGGCTCCAGCGCCACGCCCGCGCCCGCCTCGACCCGGCCGATCCTCCAGCCGTCGGTCGCCTCCGCCGCCAGCGCCGCGCGGAAGACCCCCTCGGCGTCGGCGGGCACGGCCAGCAGCAGCCCGCCCGAGGTCTGCGGATCGAAGAGCAGCGCCCGGTCGACCTCGGCGAGCCCGGCGAGTCCGTCGATCCGCGGCCCGAACGCGGCCTCGTTGGTCGCGGTCCCGCCCGGCACGAACCCCTCCGCCGCCCGCTCGCGCGCGAGGGCGAGCAGCGGCACGCGTCCCCACTCGACGACCAGCCGCGCGCCCGACGCCTCGGCCATCTCGAGCGCGTGGCCGGCCAGCGCGTACCCGGTGACGTCGGTCCCGCCGCGCACGCCGGCCGCGACCGCCGCCCGCGAGGCGCCCCCCGAGAGCCGCGCCATCGACGCCACCAGCGCGGACTCGGCCTCCGCGCCGAGCGCTTCTTCCTTGAGCGCGGTCGCCAGCACGCCCGTGCCGAGCGGCTTGGTCAGGTACAGCAGGTCCCCCGGCCGCGCGCCGCGCTTGAGGATCAGCGACTCCTCGCGGGCGAAGCCCAGCACCGTCAGCCCGAACTTGGGCTCCGCGTCGCGCACCGTGTGGCCGCCGGCGAGCACCGCGCCCGCCTCGCGGACCTTGGTCGCCGCGCCGGCGAGAATCTCGGCCAGGATCTCCGGTGGCAGGTCGGCGGGGAAGGCCGCGACCGAGAGCGCCAGGAACGGGTCGCCGCCCATCGCGTAGACGTCGGAGATCGAGTTGGCGGCCGCGACCTGGCCGTAGGCGAAGGGGTCGTCGACGATCGGGGTGAAGAAGTCGACCGTCGCGATCAGCACCCGCCCGCCGCCGAGGCGGTAGACCGCCGCATCGTCGGGCTCGGCCAGCCCGACGAGCAGCTGGTCCCCGCCGGCGAGGTCGGGGACGCGATCGGTGACGCCGCGCAGCACCTGCGCGAGCAGCTCGGGACCGAGCTTGCTGGCTCAACCCGCGCAGTTCGAGTAGGACGTCAGCCGGATTTTCCTGCCTTCGCTCATCCGGGCGGGATTCTAGCCTGCCTTCCCCGGTTCCGGTCCGGGTGGGTCCTCCATCCAGGCCCCGAACGCGCGGTAGCCGGTGGAGAAAACGACCGCCCCGACGAACAGCCCCAGCAGGCCGTGCAGGATCAGCCCGCCGATCGCACCGACCAGGATCACCAGCACGGGGATCTCCGGGTTCCGTCCGAGCAGCACCGGCTTCAGCACCGCGTCGGAGACCGAGACCACGAGGCTCCAGAGCGTGAAGAGCACCAGCGTGGTGGTGCCCGCGTCGGCCGAAACGAGGTAGAGGATCGCCGGGCCGAGCACCAGCAGCGGCGGGAGCTGAGCGACCGCGAGCACCATCACGAGCAGGGCCCACAGGCCCGCGCCCGGCACGCCCGCCGCGACCAGGCCGACGGCGGCCAGGAGCCCCTGGATCACGGCGACGCCGACGACCCCCTTCGCGACCGTGCCGATCGCCGCGCCGGCGATACGCACGGTCTCGACCCCACGCGGTCCGCCGAGGCGCGCTCCGAGGTCCGTCGCGAGCCGGAGCGCCGATTCGCGGCGGACCAGGAAAACCGCCGCAATCAGCACCGCGACGGCGGTCAGCAGGATCGCGAACGCGGCCTGTCGCGCCAGCCCGGCGAGCCAGCGTCCGAAGGCGACGATCTGCGGCCGGAACGGGCGCAGGGCCGACTGCAGGCTCGTCGCGGCCAGGTTCCAGGTTTCGTAGAGCTTCGGCCCGACGACCGGCCACTGCGCGACCGACTCCGGCGCCGGCGGGATCGACAGTTCCCCCGCCTTGCCGTGCTCGACCTGCGCCGAGACGAAGCGCGCGCCGTCGAGGACCGAGCCCGAGAGCCAGGCCACGGGAACGACGATCAGCGCGAGGCAGGCCAGGACCAGCAGCCCCGCCGCCAACTTGCGCCGCCCGCCCAGCAGCCGCTCCAGCCGGTGGTAGAGCGGATAGAGCGCGACCGCGAGCACGACCCCCCAGGCGACCGGCAGCACGAACGGCTGCGCGATGCGGAAGCACCAGTACGCCAGCAGCGCGACGAGGGCGAGCCGGATCGCGAGGTCGAACGCGGCGCGCCGGGCGAACTGCGGGTCTGCGGGGGATCGAGTGCCGTCCATCTTCGCCTCGCCGTTCGGAACCGGAGCGTGAGTGGGCGAATCAGCCGGGTCGACGGCCACACTAGCGAGCGCGAATCCGCAGTGTCAATCGCAGACGTGTGCGACCGTCTCCACGATCCAGGCGGTCACCGGCCTCGAGCAGGTCGCGGCGGTTCGACCCGGGCCGTCGGGACCTGCCGGCAGCGCCGCGGGCCCTGTCGCCCGCGACGGCAGGCCCGATGCGGTATTACCTTAATCGACTAGCTATCTAGTCATTGCTTTCCCCGCCCGTTCGGCGGACCATTCCACGCGACGGAACGAGCGCTGGCCGTAGCGGAGCCCCGCGTTTGTCCCCGGGGCTCCCGGGGAGGTCATGCCATGCGGTCCCACCGACTGGTCGTCGTCTCGATTCTCTCCCTCCTCGTCTTCGCCGCTCCCGCCGCCGCGTACGTCACGGTCGGTGGGACGATCGGAACCAGCACCACCTGGGGCCGTACCGCGCCGGCCGCCGACGGGATCTACTGGGTCACGTCGAGCGTCACGGTGAACAACGGGGCGACCCTCACGATCGAGCCCGGCGTGATCGTCAAGTTCGGCGCCTACTCGATCACCGTCGGGGGCACCGGAGGCGGGTCGCTCGTCGCGGCCGGGACGCCGTCCGAGCGGATCGTTTTCACCTCGATCAAGGACGACCTGCGGGCCGACACGAATGGCGACGGGACCGCAACCGCCCCAGCGGCCGGGGACTGGGGTCGCGTCTACTTCACGACGGGCGGCGGTGGCTCGCTCTCCGACGTCGACGTCCTCTACGCCGGACGGACCAACAGCCACGCGATCTACTGCGCGACGAGCGCCCCCTCCTCGTTGCGGAACGC
>CAYZDB010000037.1:0-14793 GCA_964476985.1 uncultured Acidobacteriota bacterium
CGCATGGTCCGCTCCGCCGCCCGCCCGCCCTCGCAGCCCCGGCGCGCCGCGCTCGCCGCCGCCCTCGGCCTCGCCTTCGGCGCCGCCGCCCTGCTCAGCGCACCCCCCGCCCTCGCCGCCTCCGCCGCGCCGCGCCTCCGCTTCGACGGCGCCGTCTTCGGCCGGCCGAACGCGAACCCCGTCCCGCGCCCGTACTCCGGGCGAACCAACGTCACGACGGCGACCAGCCTCTACCTCGAGGTCGTCGTTCCCGACACGAACGGCGCGGCCGGCGCGGTCGACCCCGACTCGATCACCGTGACGCTCGTCCCGTCGGGCGGCGCTCCGATTCCGGTCCTGCTGGCGGGGCGGCAGTTCGCCGCGGGGTTCCACGGCTCGGTCGTCACCGGCGTGGACAGCGGCGCGGACAACGGCGTCGCGGTGTACGCGGTCCCCGACGCGGCGCTGGCCGCCGCGCGCGGTCACCGCGTGGACGTCTACGCCGAGACGCTGGACAACGTCCCGATCGACCCGGCCCAGGACAGTTGGTCGTTCACGACGCGGGCCAGTCTGGGGAGCGCGCCGTTCGCGTGGACCGTCGACCTGGGCGCACCGCCGGTCACCTGGCACGGCTGGTTCTTCAGCGGGATCGTGAAGCCCAGCTTCGACACCAGCCGGATGTTCGACCAGTACGACTCCTACGACCTGATGGACACCGTCCGCGCGATCAACCCGGACGCCTGGTCGCTCCAGCGCGACTGGCCGATGACCAGCGACTTCTGGCACAACGGCGTCTTCGACGGCAACCCCAACCCGGTGCGCGAGCGCGAGACCCGCCGCATCACGGCCATCCAGACGATCAACGGCCGCTCCGTCCTGACCGTCGAGGACATCGAGGAAGGCCCGCTCTACGGGATCGCGCCCGGCCGGTCGCTCAGCGCCGACTACCACCCCGGGGACCGCGTCAGCATCGCCGATCGCACCAAGTACGAGATCGCCACCGTCGAGTCGGTCGACGACACGAACCGCCGCGTCGTCGTCTCGAAGCTGACCCAGACCGGCTGGGTCTTCGACTACGCGGGCTCGCACCCGGCGGACAACCCCGACACCCCCGACAACTTCACGCTCCCGCTCTGCTACCTGCGCAAGGTCTCGCCGGTGGGGACGCCCGTCTACTACTGGCGGCGGGTGGACGACGAGTGGGACGTGGTCCACGGCCAGCACGGGCGCCGGGTCCAGGTCAACTTCTCGTACGTGCCGCTCGACCTGGCGCGCGTCCCGGTGCCGGCCAGCACCGGCGGGCACGGCAGCACCTCGCCGCCCAAGGACTGGCTGCAGTGGCACGGTTTCGTGCGCGAGTTCGTGTTCCACCTGATCGATCGCTACGGCGCGACCGCGCGCACCTTCCCCTACAGCGTCGGCAACGAGAACAACTTCAGCATCTTCTGGTCCGGCACGAAGGACGAGTTCCTGGCCTACTGCGACTACACGATCAACGCCGTCCTCACCGCGTTCGAGGACCGCGGGTACGACACTGCGGGGATCCGCGTCGGCGGGATCGAGGCCGCTGGCCTCGGCGGCCGCGCCTGGATCAAGGACGTCCTGTGGCACGCCTCGCCGACCGCGAACAAGCCGGAAGGGGACATCGCCGAGCAGAACTTCGTCTGCGCCGATCCCGCCTTCGCCGGCCGCCGGGCCGGGCGGGTCCAGGCCCTGTGCGACTCATCGGCCGGCCGCGGGATGCCGCTCGACTTCGTCTCGATCCACGAGTACGAGATCGCCCCGCAGGCGGTCAAGGACATGCTGGAGGTCCGCGACGACTCGCTCGCGATCGATCCCGTCACCTTCGATTCCCTGAGCGTCGACTCCTACGAGTCGACGCCGGACTGGATCCCTCGCACCGATCCCGCCTCGCGCCAGATGTACCGCGGCAACGGCTACTACCCGGCCTGGTGCGCCGACTGGACCGGGCGCCTCGTCGAGCGCGCCGCCGCCGACCCGCGCTACGCGCACCACGAGTCGGTGCTGACGGTCTGGCCTTTCGACTACAACGGCGACGGCATCGCCGCGGTCACAGGGCTGATGCGGGTCGACGACGACGGCGACGGCACCGAGGACCGGATCGCGACGATCCGCAAGGCGGTCTTCAACTACCTCGCGCTGACCGCGCGGATGAACCGCCAGCTCGCGCCGCTGCCGGCCCAGGAGCGGGCCGGCGTCCGGGTGGCAGGCTTCCGCAGCCCGTCCCCCGGCGCCCACCGCGTGCTGCTCTACGCCCACGACCCCTACGACACCGGCGCGGAGGAGCCCGCGCCGCTGACGGCGCGCCTCACCCTGAACGGCGTCCCGTGGCCCCGCGTCACGCTGCGGCGCTGGCGCGTCGACCGCGACCACTCGAGCCCCTTCCGCGCCTACGAGGCGCTGCCGCGCCAGTCTCTCTACCGGCCGTGGGAGATCGCGGCGCTCGAGGGGGCGGACGAGCTGGTCGAGGACGGCCCGCCGGTCGATCTCGACGCGCCGGGCGGGACGCTGCTCGTCGACGCGCCGCTCCTGGTCAACGGCGTGACCTTCCTCGAGCTGACCGCGCTCGATGAGGACCGCGACGGGATCGGCGACGTCGACGACAACTGCCCGGGCCTCCCCAACCCTGACCAGCTCGACGCCGACGCCGACGGACGCGGCGCGGCGTGCGACTGCGCCGACGGCGACGCGGGGGCGTGGCGCGTTCCGGTCGAGGTCGCGGGCGTCACGCTGGAGCGCGACGGCGGCGCGGCGTCGATCGAGTGGGCCTCGCAGGCCGCCGCGGCCGGGACCGGCACGCGCTACGACCTGGTGGACGGCCTGGCCTCGGAGCTTCGCGCCGACGGCTCGTTCGCGGGGGCGCAGTGCCTCGCCAGCGCGGCCGGCGAGCCGCCGCTGGCCGATCCGGGCGCGGGCCCGCCTGCCGGCGAGGCGCGCTACGTCCTCGTTCGCGCGCGTAACGCCTGCGCCGTGGGGACCTTCGGGCAGGGCGTGCCGGCGCCGGGTCCGCGCGCCGGGCTGGAGGACGGCGCGGCCTCGCCGCCGGTGCCAGACCCGTGCCCCTGAGCCCGGCGAGGCGCCTCATCGGCCGTGGAGCAGCCTGGCCAGGTCGTGCCGCGGCGATTCAGCCGGCGATGCGCTCGATCCCGGGCACGGCGTCGAACGCCGCGTCGAAACTGAGGATCCGCGTGACCCCGTGCGCCCCCATCACGGCGACGTGCAGCGCGTCGCGGGCAGAGAGGCCCGGTCGTGCCAGGACGATGGACTTCGCCTGCGCGACGTCCGGGCCGGTCACGGGGAATGTCTCGTCGACGATGCCGAGCAGCGCGTCGAACGCGGGCTGGATCGCATCCCGCCGCTCGATCGCGACATAGCGGTGAAGGATCTCCTGCAGCACCTCGGCGTCGGTCACGAGGCGCTCGCCGGCGACGATGAGCTGCTCGAGCAGCCGCTGCGCGTCCGCCTTGTGGGGGTGCGCCGCCCCCACGAGGTACATCGGGACGTTGGAGTCGACGAAGATCACTCGCGCACCGGCCCCAGGTAGCCCTGCTCGATCTCGCCCAGCATCGCGTCGATGTCCGCGGTCGGGAAGGCGTGCCGGGCGGCCGACCGCACGGCCGCGAGCTTCCGGCCCGAGTCGGCCGCGGGCTGCTCCCGGCGCGCGGCGCGCAGCGCCTGGCGGACCCACTCCGAAAGGGTCATCCGGCGAGCGCGCGCGACCTTCTGGAACTCCCGGAATTCGGCGTCATCGACGATCAACTGCAGCCTCTTGCTCATATATCGAGTATGGAATGATCATGGGCATGAGTCAACTTCCAAGGCCCGTCGGCGCCGGGCTGCGACCGACATCCTCCGTCGAAGGGACGGCCTGGCGCGCCCGCACCGAGACCGCGCCCGTCCCCCCATGGCGACTTCGGCGCTTGGCTCGGCGCGCGGCGACTCACCGCTGCAACTCGAAAGACCATGAGCGCGCAGCGTCCCGCTGCCGCACCGCTACCGCGAGATCTTCCACGGTAAACGCCCCGTGCTCGGCGTACCCTTTCAGGGTTCCGATGGGCCGCTCCTCGGGGGAGCCGAGCCGTGAACCTGAACCCTTGCTGCCGATTCCGTTCGCGCCGTATCGCGCCGGCCGCCGCGCTGCTGGCGCTGGCGGCGTTCGTTGCGCCGGCCGGGGCCGCGGCAGGCGACGCGCTCGACGCAGTCGCGCTCGACCTCTCCGCGCTCGAGGCGGTCTACGCGCGGCACCGCTCCGGCGGCTCGGCGTCCGCGGCCTCGCAGGCGCCATCCCCGCTCCCCGTGGCCGCCGCCCGCGCCCGCGCCGCGGACGCGCAGGCGAAGTCGGAGGCGCTGGCTCAGCTGTGGGGCTTCCGGGTCGGCACCGCCGCGCTGCAGGCGGAGCTGGACCGCATGGCGCGGACCTCGCGCGATCCCGCCTTCCTGCGCGAGCTGTTCGCGGCGCTCGGCGACGACCCGGCGCGCCTCGCGGAGGCGCTGGTCCGGCCGCGGCTCGTCGAGTCGCTGATCCGGCCGCGCTACGCCCGCGAGGCTCGGCTGCACGCCGGGACGCGGCAGCGCGCGGCGCAGCTTCTCGACACGGCCGCCCGCAGCGGCGACTTCTACGCGCTGCCCGGCTTCCACGTCGACACCTGGCGGCTCGACCCCCGCGCGGCCGCGGATCCGCGCGAGAGCGAGCGCTGGCTGGCGCGCGGCGTCGTGGTGCTCGACGAGGAACGCTGGGAGACTCGGGTGCGCCAGCTCGCGGTGGAGCTGGGCGTGCCCGTGCGGACCGCGGCGGGGACACCGCTCGCGGACCTGATCGCGCAGCTGCCGCTGGCCCGCCCGACGCGGCTTCTCGAGGACGACGAGTCGTTCGAGGCGCAGGTCGTGCTGGGATCGGGCGGCCCGCAGCTGCGGGTCGGCCACGCGCGCTTCGGGAAGACTCCGTTCGAGGCGTGGTGGGCCGGGGCGCGGGTGCAGTTCGCGGGGGACGCGCCGGCGCCGCTTTCGCGCACTGAATCCTCCGGCGACAAGCCACTGAACCTCCCCGCGATCGACGACGCCGGCTGCGCGGACGACACCTGGTCCGGCCCGTTCCAGGTCGAGCCGCGCGCGCGCTGGAAGCACGTCGCGGCCTGGACCGGGAGCGAGATGCTCGTCTGGGGCGGGCGGCTGAGCGACGATCTCTCGCTCGCGCTGGGCGACGGCGCCCGCTACGACCCGACCACCGACAGCTGGACGCCGATGTCGTCGCTGGGCGCGCCCTCCCCGCGCAGCGAGGCGGTCTCCACGTGGACCGGCAGCGAGCTGATCGTCTGGGGCGGGCGCGGCGCCGGCTATTCCTCCACACCGGCTGACGGCGCGATCTACGACCCGGCGTTCGATCGCTGGCGCCCGATGGCACCGACGAGCATCCCGCTGGCCGGCGGCAACGGCGTGCTCGCCATCGTCTGGACCGGCACCGAGGTCCTCTTCTACCGCGGCGACACGCGCGTCGGGGCGCGCTACCGGCCCGACCTCGACGCGTGGCTCCCGATGTCCGAGGCCGGCGCGCCGCAGATGGAAGGCGGGCACGCCGCGGTCTGGACCGGGACCGAGATGATCGCGTGGGGCGGCTGGACGCAGAACGGCGGGCGCTACGACCCGCTCACCGACACCTGGCGCGGCATGGCGCTCGACGACCGAATCCTCAGCACGTCCGGTCACACCGCGGTCTGGACCGGGACCGAGATGATCGTCTGGGGCGGATACCAGTTCGGCACCTCGGGCGGCGCCTACGATCCCGCAGCCGACGCGTGGCGACCCGTGCACTTCGGCGAGGAGGCGTGGGCCCACACCGCGGTCTGGACCGGGTCCGAGATGCTCGTCTTCGGCGGCTGGTGGGGGCAGTGCTACTCCACCGAAGCGGGCTACCGCTACGACCCGGTCGCCGACCACGCGACGCCGATCGCGTACACCGGAAGCCCGCTCTCGCGCGGCTACCACACCGCCGTGTGGACCGGCACCGAGATGAGCGTCTGGGGGGGCGAGTACCGCATGCACACCGACGGCCAGACCGGTCTCTCGTCCGGCGGCCGCTACGACCCGGCGACCGACGCCTGGACGCCGACCCGCACCAGCGGCGCGCCGCTCGCCCGCGTCGGCCACTCCGCGACCTGGAGCGGGGCCGAGCTGATCGTCTGGGGCGGCGGGCGGGGGTACTTCCGCTGCGCCGAGAACGAGTACGCACGGAAGAGCGGCGGCCGCTATGAGCCGGCGACCAACGCCTGGCTCCCGACCGCGGAGCCCGCGTCGCTGCCCGCGCGCATGCAGCACGCAGCGCTCTGGGCCGGCGATCGCATGGTCGTGTGGGGCGGGCGCGAGGTTCGCTTCGCCTACCCGACGACGGCACCCGGCGTCGCCTACGCTCCCGCGCTCGACGCCTGGACCGACATCGCGAGCGACGGCGCGCCGGAGGGCCGCGCGCTGCCGGCCGTGGCCTGGTCGGGGACCGAGATGCTCGTCTGGGGCGGGATCGGTGGATACGGCTGGAACGAACCGTCGTACGCCGTCGCCACCGGCGGCCGCTACGACCCGCAGCTCGATCGCTGGCTGCCGCTCCCGGCGGACGGCGCGCCGAGCCCGCGCTTCGACCACACCGCGACCTGGTCCGGCGACCGGATGCTCGTCTGGGGCGGGACCGGTGCTGACGGAGCGACCGCCGCCGGCGGCGCGAGCTGGCGCCCCGACACCGACGCGTGGACGCCGCTATCCGAAGCCAACGCGCCGCTCTCCTGCACCGGTCACGCCGCGGCGTGGACCGGCGCGGAGATGGTCGTCGCCGGCTGCGTCGATCCGCCGGCGCTCTACGACCCGCAGCGCGACGCCTGGCGCCCGGCGTCGACCGCGGGCGCGCCCGTCCCTGGCTGCGGCGGGCAGGCGCTCTTTACCGGGCAGGAGGTGCTCCACTGGTGCCCGGCGGGCGGCACGCGCTACGAGCCGGCGTCCGACACCTGGCGGCCGATCTCCGCGGTCGCGTCGCCGGCTGCCACGGCCGCGCAGCGCCCGGTCTGGTCGGGTGCGCAGATGCTGGTCTGGGGCACGGCGACCGACGGCGCCGATTCCGGGGCCTACTGCGCGCAGTGCACGCCGCGGCCGTGGTACGCGGACGCCGACGGCGACGGCTTCGGCGTCGCGGGAGAAGAGACCAGCGCCTGCCGGCAGCCGGCGGGAACCGCCGCCGCGCCGGGCGACTGCATGCCGCTCGATCCGGCGGTCTTCCCCGGCGCCGCCGAAATTTGCAACGGCCTCGACGACGACTGCGACGGCCTCCAGAACGAAGACCCCGAGGCCGGCCTGAGCTGCCCGGAGGTGAGCTTCTGCACGGCCGGCTCCTGCCCCGGCGGCGCGTGCGCATACGGGCCGAGCGGTGCGTGCCCGGTGACCGGGATGGTGCGCTACTACCGCGACTCGGCGGGACACGAGCCCGCGCAGCCGTTCGTTGCGGAGGCCGGCGTCCGGCTGGCGCTCACCGGGAGCAGCAGCGGCGAGGCGACGACCGGCGCGGACGGCCTGTACGACTTCGGCCCCCGCTTCCAGCAGGTGACCGTCACGCCGCAGCCGCGGCTCGACGCGGCGAGCAGCCCCTTCGTCACCAGCTACGACGCGCTGCTCGCGGCCAAGTCCGCGCTGGGGTGGATCGTCCTCACCCCGCTGCAGCGCCGGGCGGCCGACGTCTCGGGCGACGGCAGCGTGACCATCTTCGACGCCTCGCTCATCGCGCAGTACGCGGTCGGGCTGGTCGTGCCCGTCGGCTATCCGGATCCCGACCCCGCGCACCCGCGCCGCCGCTTCCCGGCGGCGGCGGCAGCGGCGTCCGACTGGCAGTTCGCGCCGGCCCAGCGCTCGGTCTTCCTCGCCGAGGCCGCGCCCGACCCGCTGAACTTCGCCGCCATCCTGTACGGCGAGGTCAGCGGCAACCGGGCCGAGGCCGACACGCTCCCGACCTCGCGCCGTCCTGCCCTGCAGAACGCACCGGCGACGCTGCAGTTCGCGCGCCCGGCCGGCGCGACGATGACGCTCGAGCGCGTCCGCACGGCGCGCACGCCGGACGCCGCGCGCGGCACCACGACCGTGCTGCTGACGATCCGCCGGGCGGCGGGGATCCAGGCGCTCGAGATCGGCGTCGAGCCGGCCGCGGGCGAGGTGGGTCTCGTCGCGCTGTCGGCACAGGGCGAACTCGCCCGATTCGAGGCCCTAGTCGACGCGCGCACGTCGGGCGGGAAGGCCGAGCTGTACGGCGTCGTGCCGCTCGCGGGCGGCGAGGCGCGGCTCGAGCTCACGTTCTCCGGGCAGCCGCTGCCGGAGGAGCTGCGCCGCCTGCTGCACGTCGTCGCCAACGAGGGGCTGATCCCGCTGCGGTGGGAGGGGGAACGCGGCGGCACCGAAGGCCGTCACCGCGACCGGCTGCGGACCAGCCCGTAGCGTCCCGGGACTTTCAGTCTTGCCGCACGGGCCCGAACACCGGACCTTCCGTCGGAGTTGTCGGTCTCCGTATCATCGCGGGTGAAGTGTGCCGTTCCGTCCGGTGAGGGGGCGTCCATGACACGCGGTCAATTCCCTGATTCTCCTTCCGTTTCCTGGTCCGCTCGGTCCCGCCCGCGCCGCCGATCCCGCCCGGCCCGCGCCGCCGCCGGACTGCTGGCGCTGCTCGCGCTGGTCGCCGTGCCCGCCGCGGCGCTGGCCGAGGGATCGGCGAATCCGGTTTCCCCGGCGCAGCAGGGGCTCCGGCCGCTGGCCGAGGTCCCCGCCTGGACCTCCCCGCCGGTCGACGCGCGAGCGCTGCGCGAGGAGACCGCCCGCGGCGGCAAGACCGGGACGCCGCTCCGGATCGGCTTCCGGATGGCGACCGACCTCTCGCCCGCGACCGCCGGCGCCTGGGAAGACCTGGAGAACGGCGACCGGATCTGGCGCCTGCGCGTCCGGACCGCCGCGGCCCTCTGGGTCGTGCTGGGCTTCGATCAGTTTCGGCTCGAGCCGGGCGCCACCCTCTTCGTCTACGACCCGGCGCTGCAGGCGCCGCGCTCCTACACCGCGGCCGACGTGCGCGACCACGGCGAGCTGTGGGTTCCCCCGATCGAAGGGGACGAGCTGGTCGTCGAGCTGCTCTGGCCCGCGAAGCTGGCGGGCGTTGCCCCGCGCTTGCACCTGGGCGCCGTCTCGCACGGCTTCCTGCCGTTCGGGACGATCGGAAGGGCCAAGGCCGGGACCGACGGGATCGGCGACTCCGGCTCGTGCAACATCGACGTCGCCTGCCCCCTGGGCGCCAACTGGCAGAACGAGAAGCGCGGCGCGGTGATCCTGCTCAGCGGCGGCGAGGGGTTCTGCTCCGGCTCGCTGATCAACACCACCGCCAATGACTGCCGGCCCTACGTGCTGACCGCGGCGCACTGCAGCGCCGGGACCAGCACCGTCTTCGGCTTCAACTTCGAGCGCTCGGCCTGCGGGAGCGGCGATCCGCCGCCCCCCAGCACCTACACCGTCAGCGGCGCGACCGTGCTGGCCAACTACGCCAGCAGCGACTTCACCCTGCTGCAGATGAACGCGAGCCCGCCCGAGGAGTTCAACGTCTACTACAACGGTTGGAACCGCGGCACCACGCCGCCCAATGAGAGCATCGTCATCCACCACCCGCGCGGCGACGTGAAGATGATCGCCTACGACGACGATCCCGCCACCGACGGCAGCAACTGGGGCACCAACCACTGGCGGATCGGGGAGTACGAGCAGGGGACGACCGAGCCCGGCTCCTCGGGCTCGCCGCTGTTCGACCAGAACCACCACATCATCGGCCAGCTCCACGGCGGCACCGCCTCGTGCACCAGCATCACCTACGACGAGTACGGCAAGCTCGACGCCTCGTGGATCGGCGGCGGCGCCAGCTCGTCGCGGCTGTCCGACTGGCTGGACCCCAACGTCACCGGCCAGCTCACCATGGACGGCGTCGCCGGCATCGTCTGCGCCTTCAACCCGACCGGGTCGATCTCGCTCGACAGCGCCACCTACGCCTGCACCGACACGATGCTGATCACGCTGCGCGACGACAACCTGCGCGGCTACGAGACGCAAAACGTCACCGTCACCTCGAACACCGAGACCGCGCCCGAGACGGTCGTGCTGACCGCGACGGAGCCGGGCTCCGGCTTCTTCACCGGGACCTTCCCGGTGGCGCCGGGCGCGCCGGTCCACGGCGACGGCCACCTGTCGGTCAGCCCGGGCGACGTCGTGACCGTGCTCTACATCGACGAAGACGACGGCAACGGCGGCGTCAACGTGCCGGTGACGACGACCGCGCTGATCGACTGCGCCGGTCCCGTGATCTCGGCCGTCGCGACGCAGAACGTGACCGGGAACTCGGCCCAGGTCGTCTGGACGACCGACGAGCTGTCCACCGCCTCCGTGACCTACGACACCGCCTTCCCGCCGGTGGCGGGATCGGCCGGGAGCGCGGCCGTAACCGTCAATCATCTCGTCCCGCTGACCGGCCTGCAGCCCTGCACCACGTACTACTACTCGGTCACCTCGACCGACCCGGCCGGCAATCCGACCACCGACACCAACGGCGGCGCGTACTACACCTTCCGCACCGGCACCAACCCCACCCCGACCTACCCCTCCGCCGGCGCGCCGGTCCCGATTCCGGACAACGACTCGACCGGCGCCAGCGCCGTGATCAGCGTCCCGTACTTCGACTACGTCACCAAGATCGTCGTGACGGTGAACCTCACGCACAGCTACGACGGCGACATCGTGCTGTCGCTGATCGCGCCGGACGGGCGGACGGTGCCGCTGTCGACCCGGCGCGGATCGTCTGGCGACAACTACGTGGCCACGGTCTTCGACGACGCCGCGGCGACCGCGATCTCGGCTGGGAGCCCGCCGTTCACTGGCGCGTTCCGGCCGGAGAGCCCGCTGGCCGCTTTGAACGGCATCCCCTCCTACGGCGACTGGACGCTCAAGGTCGTCGACAGCGCCGGCGGCGACAGCGGGACGATCAACGGCTGGTCGCTGACGCTGCTCTTCCCGCCGGCGCCCTGCGGGGCGCAGGTCAGCCTGGACGCCGACGCCTACAGCTGCAGCGGGACCGCGACGATCACGGTTCGCGACACCAACGTCGCCGGGCCGGAGCTGACGGTCCAGGCGGCTTCCGCCACCGACGCCGCGGGCGAGACCGTCACGCTGGCGCGGCGCCCCGCGCCGCAGGACACCTGGGTCCGCGGCACGCTCGCCCTGCCCGCCGCCCCGGCCTCCGCCGGGGACGGCCTGGTCTCGGTGGTCCACGCCGACACGCTGACCGTGACCTACCTCGACGCCGACGACGGGCAGGGGAACTTCGACGTCCCGGTGAGCGACACCGCGGCCGCGGACTGCGCCGCGCCGGTCATCTCGAATGTCTTCGCGTCCGACGTCACCGGCAACAGCGCGGTGATCCAGTGGACGACCGACGATCCCGCGAGCAGCGTCGTGCGCTACGGGCTAGGGATCCCGCCGGACCTGACGGCCTCGGCCGGCGCGCTGGTCGGCGGCCACGCGGTGGCCCTGAGCGGGCTGACCGCTTGCGCCACCTACTACTACGCCGTCGAGTCGGTCGACGCCTACGGCAACGTCACCGTCGACACCAACGGCGGCGCCTACTACCTGTTCACGACGCTGCAGAACACGAACGCGGCCTACACCAGCACCGACACCCCGCTCGCGATCCCGGACAACGACGCGACCGGCGCGACCAGCACGATCAACGTCCCCGACCTCGACAAGATCGTCGACCTGGACGTCGTCGTGAACGTCACGCACACCTACGACGGCGACATCTCGCTGAGCCTGATCGCTCCCGACGGGACGACGATCGCGCTGTCCAACCGGCGCGGCTCGTCGGGCGACAACTACACCGGGACCGTCTTCGACGACGCGGCGACGACCGCGATCGCGAACGGCAGCGCGCCCTTCAGCGGCTCGTTCCGCCCGGAGAACCCGCTCGCCGCCGTGAACGGCAAGGTCGCGGCCGGGGCCTGGAAGCTGAAGGTCGTCGACGCCGCCTCCAGCGACAGCGGGACGATCCAGGACTGGAGCCTGCGGTTCACCTACGAGCCGCGGGTCTGCGGTCCGTCGGCGGTCTTCCAGTCGTTCTCGGTGGCGGCCGACACCTGCGCGGCGGGCGGGCCCGGCGCCGGCAACGGGATCGTCGACCGCGGCGAGGAGGTCACGCTGCCGGTCGTGATCCGCAACAACGGCGCGATCGACCTGGCGGGGATCAGCGCCACCCTCACGGCGACCACGCCGGACGTCTACGTGACGCGTCCCACCGCCGCGTATCCGAACCTCGCGGTCAACCAGGCCGCGTCGAGCCTCGCGCCCCACTTCGCCTTCATCGCGGGGCAGGGGGTGCCGTGCGGCGGCGAGATCGCCTTCGTGCTGACGATCCACACCGGCCAGGGGAGCTTCAGCAGCCCCTTCACGGTCCGGGTCGGTGCGCCGGCCTACAGCACCACGACGTACGCCTCGACCGACGTGCCCAAGCCGATCCCGGACAACGACCCGGCCGGCGCGAGCAGCACGATCGCCGTGACCGACGCCAACCCGGTCCAGTCGATCAAGGTCAAGGTCAACCTCACGCACACCTACGACGGCGACCTGACGCTGTCCTTGATCGGGCCCAACGGCGCCTCGGTCGCGCTCTCGAACCGCCGCGGCTCGTCCGGCGACAACTTCGTCGACACCGTCTTCGACGACGCGGCGGCCACGCCGATCGCCAGCGGAACCGCGCCCTTCACCGGCTCCTTCAAGCCGGAGACCCCGCTGGCCGCGCTGGCCGGGATCCCGGCCAACGGCACCTGGACGCTGAAGGTGGTCGACTCCGCGGGGAGCGACTCCGGGACGATCACCGGCTGGTCGCTGGAGCTGACGACCGGCTCGGGCTGGGCCTGCAACGACTGCCTGCTCGCCCCGCCGACCGGCGAGCCGGTGCAGCAGGCCTGGATCGGGAAGACGGCCCAGCAGTGGGAGCCGATCGGCGGCGCGACCCTGTACCGGCTCTACCGCGGCGCGGCGGCCGACCTGCCGGCGCTGCTCACCGCGGCCGACGACTCCTGCCTGCGGCTGGAGACGACCGAGCCGTACACTGGGCCGGTGCTGCTGGAATCGCCGCCGGCGGGCGGGCTCTACTGGTACCTCGTGCGCGCGGCGAACGCCGGCGGCGAGGGGCCGGCCGGCAACGCCACCGGCGGCCCGCGCCTTCAGAGCAGCACGGGCGCCTGCCCGTGACGGAGACCTCCGCTTGAGAACGACGCTCTCCACCCTGGCCCTGCTGCTCGCGCTCCTCGCGCCCGTGCCGGCGGCCCGCGCCGCCGGCCGGGGCGAGCCGGGCCCGGTCTTCCCGGTCGAGATCCTGCTGCGCGACCGGGTCCCCGACCTGCAGCTGCTGCTGGAGCTGGAGATCGACGTCGACGGCGTGAACTTCGACCGCGCCCGGGCCTACCTGGTCGAGAAGGAGCTGGTCAAGCTGCGCGAGCTGGGGTTCGACGTCGAGCAGGTCGCCGACGAAGCGCACCTGCAGTGGGAGCGCGAGCAGGCCGCGAACGCACCGCTCGCCCCCGCCGCGCCGGGCTCGATCCCGCCCAGCTACCACACCTACGAGACGCTCACCTCCGAGCTGCAGGCGATCGCCGCGGCCCACCCGGACCTGGTGCGGCTCTCCAGCGCGGGCCTGTCGGTCCAGGGGCGCGAGCTGTGGATCGTGAAGGTCTCGGACAACGCCGGCCTGGCCGAGGACGAGCCGGCGGCGCGCTACATCGGCGCGATCCACGGGGACGAGGTCGTGGGGAAGGAGCTGTGCGTCGGGCTGATCAACTACCTGGTCGACAACTACGCCACCGACCCGCGGATCAAGCGGATGGTCGACGAGACGGAGATCTGGATCCTGCCGTCGATGAACCCCGACGGGACCGCGCTGGGCCAGCGCTACAACGCCAACGGCTTCGACCTGAACCGCAACTTCCCCGACCAGTTCACGGACCCGGTCGACAGCCCGGCCGGACGGCAGGCCGAGGTCCAGGCGGTGATGAACTGGGGCTACGCCCACTCGGTCAACCTCTCGGCCAACTTCCACGGCGGCGAGCTGATCGCAAACTACCCCTACGACGGGACCACCAGCGGCTCGTCGGTCTACAGCGCCTGCCCGGACGACGTCCCCTACGTCACGCTCGCGCGGACCTACGCCGACCGCAACCCCAGCATGTTCGCCAACAACTCCGACAGCTCGTTCTTCAACGGGATCTGCAACGGGGCCGACTGGTACGTGGTCCGCGGCGGGATGCAGGACTGGAACTACGTCTGGCGCGGGACCTGGGACATCACGATGGAGATCGGGACCAAGTGGCCGGCCGCGTCGTCGCTGCCGAGCTACTGGGACGAGAACCGCGAGGCGATGCTGGCCTACCTGGAGCGGGTGCAGGACGGCGTGCGCGGCGTGGTCACCGACGCCACGACCGGCGCGCCGCTGAAGGCCACGGTCAAGGTCGTCGGCAACTCTGCGAACAGCTACGGCGACCCGGAGGTCGGGGACTACCACCGGATCCTGCTGCCGGGGACCTACACGCTGGAGCTGTCGGCCGCGGGGCACGTGACCGAGATCCTGCGCGACGTCGTCGTCCCGGCGGGCGGGCCGGCGGCACGGCGCGACGTCGCGCTGCAGCCGACGACGGTCGACCTGCAGCCGACGAGCTTCACGATCCTCGACGGCGCGGGCGGCAACGGCGTGCT